>PLML01000158.1 GCA_003141525.1 Bacteroidales bacterium | reverse complement strand
ACACTTACATCTTCTTTAAAGGTAGCCTCAAGCTCTTTTTTCAGATTATCGACAAACTCGGTTACCCAGCCATCGTACTTATTGTCTTTCTGGCGGTAGCTTATAAAGATGTCATATTCGTAGCCCTGAATTATACTTGCCATGATTTTTAAACTTTGCGATAAAGTTATGAAAGACAATAATACAAATCAAATATAAATCCACCCATTCAGGAATTAAGATAAACTGGCAAATCTTTTTAAGCTATAAGAACAACCCCGATACTTAATAATCGGGATTTTGTGTCAGTACATGATTCGAAAGCTCAATTTCTGTTGCAGGTATAGGCAGCAACAATTCATAAGGTTGAACCGTGACCCCAGCGTATGCTTTGGCTGTTTCCATACGCTCTTTGAACCGGTCTGTGCGTAAAAGTGCAGCACGGCGCTGACCCTCAATAGCCTGCTCAACCCGTTGTTCGTGCCATATAGCCTGACGCAATGCAGACTGGTCAGTGGTTGTCACATCAGGCAATAAGACTCCCGTGTATGAAAGATCGTAAGCACATGATATTCGCTGTGGATCGGTGGTCGGTGTACTCCTGGCCCTTGCCCTTACCTGATTTAACAAAGCCAGTGCTTCACTGGGCTTATTTACTTCATTCAGCGATTCGGCGTAAAGTAAAAGTACCTCTGAATAACGCATATAGCGATAGTTGATATCCCAATCGTACCAGTCAATACCATCTCTTTCCGAATGGGGGATCCAGGCTTTGCGACTGTTATAACCTGTAGGCGACGTCTGATCGGAGGTGACCGTATATATAGAGCCATTAGACCCGGGAAATTCATCCCCGGGGAACATGAAAGTATATATTGTTCTGGGATCACCCGGCTCAAATTCTTTTAAAAGGTCTTTAGTCGGGCAATCAAATCCCCAGCCTTCTTGCCCCCTTTCCAGACGAAATATTCCGCTCCATGTTCCCATATTTCCACCTGAAATGCCATTCTTCTCCTGAATTTCAAATATAGATTCGTCACAGTTTTCGCCTTCATGACGGTAAATGAATCCATAATCAGGAACCAGACTGTATTGCCCTGACTGCACAACTTTATCAAAGGCGCTGTTGGCAAGTTCATATTTTTGCTCAGTCAGGTAAACCTTGCCCAGCAACGAATAAGCAGCTCCTGAAGTAACTCTGCCTGACTGATTCACCGGATCATTCCATTCACCTTTTGTCGGAAGATTCGTTGCATCATTCAGATCCGATTCGATCTGCACCCAAATATCAGCTACAGGTGCCCTTTTCAAATCAAGCTTATCAGGGCTTAAAAATTTGTTTACCAATGGAATATCTCCGAATTCAGTTAAAAGATGATAAAACATCAGCGCACGGATAAATTTTGCCTGATCCACGATTTTTTCAATTGCAGCTGCATCTCCCTGTGTTCCGGCAGACCTGTCAATTACTTCATTGCACCTTGCTATTATAAAATACTGGTCCGTCCACCAGCTTTGGACCCAGCCATTTCCTGCATTCTGCCGAGAATAAGAAACATCATAAAGCTGAGGCTGATCATTAGAAGTACTGCCACAATCAGCATCATCCGAACCAACATCTCCGAGTGCCCAGCAGTCCATATCAAAATTGTACCGGATGGCACCATAGCATCCAACAAGGCCGGTTTCCAGTTCATCCACGGTCTTAAAGTAATTTAATTCATTTAAGGTACTGGTAGGTTTCTGATCCAAAAAATCTTTTCTGCAGGAGACAACAGATAAAGCTGAAACTGCAAAAATCAGGGCTGTTTTTATGTATAGTGTCTTCATATTATCCAATTTTAAATGTATTCCAGATTAAAATGAAACGTTTATTCCAATGGATATTTCACGCGGTTTCGGATAGTAGGCGTCAATATCCAAACCAGCATCTGTAGTGGGGTTATCGGTGGCGCCGATTTCCGGATCATTACCATGGTACTTAGTCAATGTAAGAAGGTTGGTTCCGCCCACCCAGATACGGCCATTTGTAATTTTCAATTTTTCACAGACTGCTTTTGACAGGTTGTATCCAAATTGGATATTTTTTAATCTCAGGTATGACCCGTCTTCAACATAATAATCCGAGGTCCTGTAATTATCATTTTCCTGTACAGTGGTTAGAATGGGTACAGAGTTGGAGGTTCCTGGCCCTCTCCATGCGTTTTTGTAATAATATTCATATAAATTTACGTCTAATGTATTCCCATAATTGTGGCCCCAGTTGTAAATATCATTTCCATATGATCCCTGGACAAACGCAACAAGGTCAAATGCTTTATATCCGAGATTAATAGTAAAACCATAAGTCAGCTTTGGCCATGGATCACCGATCCAGGTTTCATCATTGGCATCGATGACTCCATCACCATTCAGGTCTTTGAACTTGAAATCACCGACCTGAGCATTTGGTTGAATCAACTCACCATCTGCTCGTACATGGCTCTTTACCCAGAATTCTGACTGGAAAATGCCATCGACTACGTAACCATAGAAACTACCGATTGGATGTCCAACTTCGGTGCGGCTTGTTCCATAACCTGAAATAATTGGTTTATTAACCTTGCCAAGACTTGTCACATTATTCTTAAACATGGAGCCATTTACAGCCACGCCATAACTGAAATCACCCGTTTTCCTCTGCCAGTTTAGCACAAGTTCTAATCCTTTGTTTTGTACGGAACCGGCATTACTGTAAGGAGCTGTCAATGAAAAATAACCTGCATAAGCTACTGCAGGCACTTGCAGAAGCATATTGTTGGTATTCTTTATATAATAATCAGCAGTAAGAGATAATGAATTCTTAAGAATCGCAATTTCAAGACCGATATTAGTCTGTTCTGTTGTTTCCCATGAAATATCGGGTGTTCCAATTGTGCTCAGCGCATACCCCTGAATTACATTCTCGCCAAATATATAACGGTTATCAACACCTCCTGTTAAATTTGGACTCGATGCAATCTGCGATACATAAGCATTGTAAACCGGTAAGCTGGAATTGCCGATCTGGCCCCAGCCCGCTCTTAACTTAAGATTGCTTATGAATTCTGCATTAAGGTTTTTAAAAAATTTCTCATTGTTTATTCTCCAGCCCAAAGAAAATGAAGGGAAAGTACCCCATTGATGACCCTCACCAAATTTTGATGAACCATCGCGGCGAACACTGACAGTCAAAAGATATTTATCACGGAATGAATAGTTGATACGTCCCAGGTATGAACGCATGGTCAGAACATTATAGCCACCGGTCACATTGGGTTCAGACGTAGCTGCATCAAAGGTTTGCATTTCAGGGTCATTGCTGGGAGTTCCTTTTTTAGTTGCCGTCTGATATGTGGCCTTTGTATACTCAGACGTATATCCCAGTAGTGCAGTAAATGAATTATCTTTCAGTTTTTTATTCCATGTCAGAGTATTTTCCCATATCCATCCATTGGATCGATTGTCAGTTTCGGAAAGTGAACTTATCTCATTAAAATCTGTTGCCGAAATATGAAATCTAGGACTAAAATGCGAATAATTCCTATTCGCTATGTTTGATCCAAAGCTAGAACGGAGCTTCAGGTTCTTAAGAATGGTAGCTTCAGCAAACATATTGCCAACCAGGGTCATATATGATTTCGGGTAATTCTGCAGTAATGCTTGCAGTACCGGGTTGCTGGACCCAGCTTCGTGAGAATACTTATCGTATTCATAGTCAGGATCTGCCGGATCAACTTCTCCTGCAGGTTTAAGCACAGGGTTCAGCGGGGAATTCCACATAGCATTCCTGATTATAGTGGTCTCGTACCAGTCTCCTACCTGGGAGGAGGATGAAATGCCAAGATTTTCGCCTGCTGTAACATAATTGCCAACCTTAAAATCAGTATTCAACCGAAATGTGTACCTTTTATAATTGGATTGAATAAGTATCCCGCTTTTATCGAGATAACCTGCGCTTGCAGAATAATGAAAATCCTTTGTTCCCCCGCTTACCTGGAGATCATAATTCTGACTCAATGCATTTTTCCTGGTTACTTCATCTAACCAGTTGGTGTTTATGCCATTATTATATTTGGCAATTGTACTTCTGGTATCATCATTCAAAGTATCAGGCAGGACATTTGGATCAGCACCGGGGTGGGTACGCATGTACCCATTATAATTTGCAGTAAGCCTATAATCTTTGTATTCAGCGGCATCAAGAACTTTAGCTATCCTGGCCACACTCTCAAATCCAATAGTGGAGCTGAAAGTAATCTTTGGCGAACCTTCGGATCCCTTACGGGTGGTAATAAGGATAACACCGTTTGCGCCCCTCGAACCATAAATTGCCTGTGCCGAAGCATCTTTGAGCACATCAATGCTGGAAATATCGGCCGGGTTGAGAAAGCTCATGTTGCTGGTANNTGCTGGCCAGGTCGTTAGGGTTGCTGTTATCGATCAGCATGCCATCTACCACATAAATAGGACTATTGTTATTCACAGTGCCGATACCCCGGATACGGATTGAACCTTCACTTCCGGGGTCACCGGAGTTGGAGGTTACCATCAAACCGGCTACCTGGCCCTGCAAAGCTGCCTCAATGTTAACGGGTGTTGCCTTTTCAATATCCTTTGAACTCACCGAAGCAACTGCACCTGTGAGATCCGATTTTTTAATTGTCCCGTAACCAATTACCACAACTTCATCAAGGGTCAGAACATTCTGAGATAGTTTTACATCAATCATAACCTGTCCTGAATACGTTATTCTTTCAGTCAGATAGCCTATAAATGAAAATACAATAACGGCACCACTTTCAGGTTTAGGCAGGCTGAATTTACCATTCAGATCAGTTGAGGTTCCTATCAGAGTGCCCTCAATTAATACATGAACACCAGGCAGAGGTTCGCCTGAAGTGGCATCAGTCACGGTGCCAGTTGTCACTTGTTGCTGTGGTGAACCTCCGGCAACTGAAAAGCTGACCAGGGATAAAAACAATAGCAAGGTTGTTAGTTTCATAGTTAGAAGGATTATCTGAATTGATTTTTTTTTAGTGGACTATAAGCCATACACTTAAGTTTCCTTTTCAGGGAGGCATTTAAAACATGTGTTTCTGAAGATACATTTCGTTGATAAACGGTATAACAAATACCAATCCCGTCTTTGAATTTAGACGTGATTCCAGTCTTCAGAGCCTTGAAAAACTCATTTACCCTACTGCCTGCCTTGGTGTCTTTCCGGCGATAGCTTAGGAATATAATATCTCTTTGGCCTGGTGAAAAATTAGCCATGTTAGTAGTTTAGTGCATTAAATTTAAGAAACTTTTAAACACAAGTCAAATAAATTTTGCAGGATACCAGAATTTATCTCTACCNNCACGGAGTAAATTTCTCATTTAAGAAGGGAGGTCAGGATTCTATAGTATTACTCTCTTTATCCCATCTTTCAATGACTGAACGTTAAAATTAATCAGGAATCCAATCCTGCATTTTGATAGTTTCAGGTAAGTCATTAACTGAGCAAAATGCACCGGATTAAGGGTATCAACTGATTTGATTTCGATTATAACTTTATTTTCAACAAACAGATCGATTCTGTAGCCTAAATCAAGTTTCTTTTCTTCATAAATCAGCGGCATAGGTTTCTGTTTAATAACCATTAGACCGGCCTTATCAAGCTCATAATGAAGGCATTCTTCATAAGCAGATTCTAATAGGCCAGGCCCTAATGTGCTATGCACTTTGTAAGCACAATGTAAAATTGAACCAGTAAGTTCCTGATATAACAAGGTCATAATAATCTAAATTTAGCGAGACCTTATAAAGATAGTTTTTTATTTTATTCCTTTTGAATTTTCTTGTATTTTTTAACAGTGTTACTCAGTGAAAACTCTGTGTAACACCGTGGTAAAGAAAATGTATCAGGAGTAACCCTAGTGAGCTAATTTAGTGATGGTGTTACTATCTGGTTCTCAACTTCATTAATTACTTTTCTGCCCGGCGACCGCCATCTTCACCTTCTCGAGATCCGCTTTTATATAATACAGTTTATAAGGTGCTGAATCGTATATTTTCTGAAGAATCTCTAAAGCCTCTTTGTTCTTACCCTGTATATATAGGCCCATGGCTTTAGAATCCATGTAATCATAACAATCCCATTTATTTGCTGACGATTTAATGGCTTTATCCAATAGCTCATAAGCTTCATCAAAGTTTTTATTCATATCAATTGAACGATTAGCAAGAGTTTTCATTTTGCCAGGATTTTCAGGATCTAATAAAAGAGCTTTCCTAAAGTATTGCTCCGCTTTATCCGGGAGATCTGCTTTCAAGTATATCCAGGCAATACCTGTTGCAATATCAGTTTCAGGAAGAGAATTGTCTTTACAGAAAATGGTGTATTTCTCAAGATATCTTCCTGCCTCTACGGTATCCTTTTCAGTTAATGAAAGGACAGCCCGGTCGCCAGTTATATACCGGTCATCCTTAACATATTTTTCAGCTTTTTTATAAAGCCTCCTTTCCTTTTCTAGCTGGCCGGTTTTATGATATGCCCAGCCCAGGTCTCCATAGTACCAGCTGTCATCAATACCCCATTTATGCAACAGGTCGTTAGCTTTCTCCAACTCAGGTATAGCTTTCTCAGGTTGATTTATTTCATTATATCCACACCCTGAAAGCCAGTGTAAAGTTGGGTTTTGATCATCAATCTGGATTAGTTGGTTGAGGTATTTAATCCTTTCTTCAGGTGCCTCAAAATAACTTGAATAGATCCATGATATACCTATCTGGACATCAGGGGCCCATTGGTTCTTTTTCTTGTAGATTTTAAGAATCCATTTCAAAGCCTCCTCAGTATTGCCCATAAAGTTATAAACATCCTTAAGGCCGACCATCGCGTCTAAAAAGTTCGAATCAGCAGCTATTGATCTTAAGTACCATTCCCTTGCATTGGCCAGGTCCACCTGGTTTACAAATGTGTTTTTAAGTTTTTCCCCATAAATAAAATATCTGTATGCATCAGGGGATCTTGTTATATCAGGAAATTGCCCATACCATGGATTTTCCTTTATTAATTTAGAAATCAGTAGATAATCAGTAACCTTTTTCCTGAGTGAGTCTGTGATTTCGAAGATTTTATCGGTTTTATAAGGGCCATTTACTTCAATCGATTTTAAAACATTGTTTGTTTTTGTATCAATTAACTGCGCATTAAGTTTTATCCTAGAACCTGCCTTTTGCATGTTTCCATAAATAAATATTTCAGCATCCAGTTTTTTTGATATTAAGCTGGCAAAAGAAGGAGATATAGATGCATTTTGATTTGTTCCCTTAGTTTTAAGAAATTCGGCTATCGTTCCTTTTTGTTTGACGCTAAGCTCTTTACAGTTTGAAAGAGCGGAGATTAAATTCATTTGAATCACATCCTGCCACCCATTCCAGGTTGTGTCATTCGTCATGTTCTGAAATGGCATTACTGCAATGGAAATCTTTTTTCCAGATGATGCAAGTTTTTCCACTGCATCTTGTTTGAAAATTTTAGGCCAGGCAAGAACTGCTGCAATTATTAAAATTGCTAAGATTGCAACTCCTGTCTGCAACTTATACTTACTTAATATAACAGATTTCTTCTTCTCCTTTGACTTCTTCTCTTTATCAACTTCTCCGAATAGCTCACTTCGCTGAGATTTTCCTTTCACTGCTGGCCCTGGTTCTGTCTGCATTCCAAGGATGATCTCTTTTATTGCAAGAGCTACCTTGTTTATCTGATTACGGTATATGGTGGCATTTAGATTTTTCTTTTCCTTATCTTTTGGGGTAAGTGACCTGTTTACCCCCGGTTCTTTATAAATAAACTCAACTCCCCGAAGAACTCCTCCAAGTACCGATTCACATAATTGAATATCATTAGCATCGAGATCATGGATGCGGACCGGCAACACCCGGTTTGAAACATTACCATTTGGAAGCTTAACCTTTAAGCCGAACTTATCATTGGAAGCCTCTTCAACAAACGCTTTGAACTCATGTTCCCAGGCAAAGGACTTTGGATCGCAGTATGTGCGTGAAATTATCGGGATAAAAACAAGGCATTTCAGTTTCTCTTTCAGGGAGGCATCAACATCGTGGGTCTCTAAAAGTCCGTCGTGAGGATTGATATCAAAGTAAACACTTACCTCTTCTTTGAAAGTTGCCTCGAGTTCTCTTTTAAGATTGTCGACAAACTCAGTTACCCAGCCATCGTATTTGTTGTCTTTCTGGCGGTAAGAGATGAAGATGTCGTATTCATATCCGGGGATAAGGCTTCCCATTTTATCTTTTTATGAACATAAAGTTACGAAAGTCATGAACACTTGGCAAATAAAAACCAATCTACCTGTTCATTAGATTAAGAGAACTTTTATTGCCAATTCTCAACCTAGCCATTCAAAATAATTTTCAGGTGAAATAATTCTGTAACTTGCAGAAGGATAAGCTTTCTTCCATGCAGCCGGGATTATCTCTCTCCTGTTCTTCATTTTGAATTCAAATCCATGAAGATTCCCACTTTCCTCTTCAATCCAGTCAATTTCCTGATGATCGTAGGTTCGCCAGAAAAAATTATTGATTTTTAATCTTTTATATTGCTGGTGTTTCAAGCGCTCTGAGGCCAGAAAATTTTCCCATAACTGTCCTGTATCGCTTCTCAGATCAGGCATATTGAAATTAGCAATTAGAGCATTGCGTATGCCATTGTCATAGAAGTACCATTTACTGCTTTTTGTTATCTCTTTCCTCAGGTTTCTGCTAAATCCTTCAATTTTAAATAAAACAAATACCTTAGAAAGCAGATCCAGATATTTTTCAACCGTATTTTTACTAATTCCAATTTGTCTTCCAAGCTCAAGGAGAGAAACCAGGCCGCCTGTCTGGAAGGCTACCAATCGAAGGAGATTTATTACTTTCTCTGAGTTCCTGATATTTTCGAAAGACAAAATATCGCGCAGCATATATGAGCTCACTATTTCATTCAGGTATTCCTGCTTCGATTTGTTTTCTTCAATGTGTAAAAGCTCAGGGTAGTTTCCGTAAATTAACCTTTGCATCAGTCTGTCGGGTCGGATCAGGGCTGTTTCTTCCATGGCATATTCTCTGACCGATAACGGATGCAGAATGAATGAATGCTTACGGCCAGTAAGTGGTTCTCCCGTAAGATTCATAATATCAAAGGCTTAGGATCCGGTTACTACTACCATGACTCCATCGATCTCGTCAACAATAAGTTTGAGTATGCTGCCAATTTCAGGTATTTTCTGTGCTTCATCTATTATCAGAATCTTCTTTCTGCCAAGGACGTTCCTGTAGTTTTCGACCGATCGTTTTTTAAGCAGAAGATGAGTATTAATGTCCTCCCCGTTCAGAAACAGGAAATCCTTTTCAAGTTTTGAAATAATATCTTTCAGAAGAAAAGTTTTTCCGACTCTCCTGGCGCCTGTTATTACAACTACTTTATTTGGCTGCAGTTTTTTCAGAATTTGATCCTGCAATTCTCTTTTTAACTTAATCATAAATATGTCAACTATATGACCAAAGTAGCATTAATTTAGTCAATATGCAAATTTATTTTATTAAATATTCGGTCAGAATCTAAAACTTGTCAAATTAGAATTAAGAATTATTAAGTGCTGTCTTAAACGCTCTGACAAACTCAGTTACCCAGCCGTCGTATTTATTGTCTTTCTGGCGGTAGCTGATGAAGACCTGCCTGCCGGCAGGCAGGTGTCGTATTCGTAACCTGTTATAAGACTTGCCATGTAAGTTGTTCATTGTGACAAAGATGGAGAAGTCCTAAAATGAGAGGATTTCTTAAAGCCGATTGTTATGCAAAAGAGTTCTTTTTTGTCGTCTTTCTACGTTTTCTTTTCTTATCGGATTTTATGAAATCACTAATTCTTTTCAGTTCCTCTTTGGTAAGAGGTCTTGGGTCTACATAGAAATCAACATTTTCAGGTTCTTTAACTAGTCCCATTGTTTTATTTATTAAAATATTTGTTAATCAACTTTAATGCTGCATGCGTATTTATAATCATCATATTTCCACCTACATGGATTGCTCCAAGAGTATTTTCATAATGCTTTATCAGGTTTGTTTTTGAAAGAAATGACAGATAGCCATCATAGCCTCTTTGAAATGACAATTTACATGCAAACGCAACAAGGTTTCCAGGCACTCCGATATAGACTTTATCTTTCCCTTTGTTAAAAGGAGAACTTTCAATCAGGTGCATATATACGTGATCCACTCTTACTGTCAGACTTATTAATCCCTGAATGACAGATTGATTATTGACAATGGTCAGTTTATAAACATCCCTGTCAGGTTTCTTATATTCGGATCTCCAATCAAAAAGCCATCCTACTTTTTTGGTAATGTATTTAAAATCATTGGAATTTGCCAAAACTATATCAGTCGGAAAACAATCACCTGTAATAACATTCTCGAGAGAGTTAGTCAATTTATCGACCTCGATGTCAATATATTGAAGGTTTTTTCTCATAAAACAAATCTACAAATTATTATTGGATTTTCATAGCGCAAAATGAACTAATGATGCTTGTCAGGCTCTGTGGGAGCAATCTGTATCGAACTTACCAAAAAGTGATTTTTTATAGCTTAACCACGGGGTCACACAGAGTTATCACGGAGTAACACTGCAGAATCACTCCTAGCCGGTTTCTTAACTTTTATCTTTAGACTTTGTCTTTTGTCTTTTATCATTTCTCCCCATCACCCATTCTCCCCTTCTCCACTTCACACCTGCCCGCCTACCGCCTTCTTCACCTCCTCATAATGTGATTTTATTGTATATATTCTATATGGCGCCTCATCCCATACCTTTTGAAGTATTTCTAACGCCTCTTTGTTCTTTCCCATCCTATAATAACCCCAGCCCTTGGTGTCCATGTAATTATAGTAATCAGTCCTGTTCTTAGCAAGTTTCATCGCTCTGTCCATAAGTTCCGGAACCTCATTAAGATTCCTTTTAAACTCGATATAATAATCTGAGACAGCTTTCATTAATCCCACATTCTCCGGCTCCAATGACAATGCCTTGTGATAATATCCATCCGCCTTTTCCAGCATGCCAGCCTGGAAATAAATATCACCCAGGCCTTGTGCCGTAGCAGCCTCCGAGTGCAAATTTTTCTTCTTATATGCTTTGTATTTTTCGATATACCTGTTTGCCTTTACAGTATCTTTTTCTGTGAAGCCGAGTATCGCCTGTCCTGTTAATATAAATGGATTTTCAGGAAGGTACTTCTCTGCCATATCCCAAAATATTTTCTCTTTTTCGTATTGTCCGGCCCTGTGCAATGCGAATCCATTATAACCATAATCTGGGTTGTCCGTCAGATAATTCTTATCCCATCTGCTTAAGATTTCAAATGCTTTTTCATACTCCATTATTGCTTTGTCATAATTTTTTGCTCCAAAATAGGTAATGGCTAATAAGCGATGGGTACTAAATTCCTGGTCGTCAATGTTAAGGGCCTGTTCAAGATAGCTTGCCGCAACCTCAGGTTTCTCGAATGTAAATGCGTATTCCCAGCTGGCACACAACCTTTCGAATGGAGGCCACTGTTCCCTTTTATTGTAAGCCTTGATCAACCATTTACAGTTCTCTTCAAATGTCTCAGCACATGCCGGGATTTCAGCATAAGGATCATAATAATTTGAATCAATGGCATTGGATTTCAGGAAATATTCCAGAGCTGTCTTCCAATCACCCTTATCCTGAATAGACTTTCCATACATATAAGTTTTTAAAGCCTCTGGTGATCTTGTAGTAACGTACGATGATTTATAATTAAAATCGTAGCTCCAGTTTTCTTTTAAGATCTTTGCAATTACCAGGTAATCGGTAATATTTTTACATAATGAATCAATGATTCCAAATATCGCTTCCTCTTTTTTAGGACCGTTTAATTTGAAAGGTTTTATAACTTCCCCGGTTTTTGTTTCAATGAGCTGAGCAACAATACTGATCCCTGAGCTGCTTTTTTGAATCATTCCATAGATGAAGATGTCAGCCTCAATCTTCCTTGAGATATCCCCGGCAGAAGAGGAGGTTATCCCCTTTTTTTCATCATAACCGCTAAGGGCAAGTGATTGATAAATGGTTCCCTGCTGCCTTACCTGAATATCGGGAGAGTAAGCCAGTGTTGATATCAGGTTTTGTTGCACTATGGTCTGATAGTTATTCCATAATGAATCATTCGTCAGATTATTGAACGGAAAGACTGCAACACAGATTCTTTTATCGGATGATTCTTTCTTTACAGAAGTCTTTTGAATAAATAGCTTTGGAATAAAAATAACACCAGAAATTATCAAAACAAGAGCTATTGCAGCAAGTAAAATAAACTTTATTCCAGTTGGCTTTTTGGTTTTCTTTGTTTTCTCCTTTTTCCCACTGAAGTATTCCTCATCAAAATTCACTTTTGTCTTCTCAGCAGCGGTCTGGGATCCGGGTTCAGTTCTCATTCCCTGGATTATCTCTTTTAGTGCAAGAGCCACCTTGTTTATCTGGTTGCGGTAGATAGTACCATTCAGATTCTTCTTTTCCTTATCCTTTGGGGTAAGAGATCTGTTGACTCCGGGTTCCTTATAAATAAACACAACTCCTCTCAGGACTCCGCCAAGCACTGATTCGCATAACTGAATATCGCTCGAGTCAAGATCGTGAATGCGAACAGGCAAAACCCTGTTTGCAATGTTCCCATTCGGAAGTTTTACTTTTAATCCAAATTGATCATTTGAGGCTGATTCAACAAATGCTTTAAACTCATTCTCCCATGCAAAAGATCTGGGATCGCAATAGGTTCTTGAAATAACCGGAATAAAAACAAGACATTTAAGCTTTTCTTTCAGTGAGGCGTCTACATCGTGTGTCTCTATGAGGCCATCATGAGGATTTATGTCAAAGTATACAGTTACCTCTTCTTTAAAAGTAGCTTCGAGTTCACGTTTAAGATTGTCAACAAATTCAGTTACCCAGCCATCGTATTTATTGTCTTTCTGGCGGTAGCTGATGAAGATGTCGTATTCGTATCCTGAGATGAGGCTTGCCATTTTTTCAGTTCATTTTGATAAAGTTACAAAAATTGGGATATAAGACATCTGAAATTTGGGCACTCGGTTCTTGGTGCTCGGTTCCAGGTCCTGGGTCTTGGATAGTCAGTTGTCTCTATTTCGTTTCGTCTCTAAGTCCCTTAGTCCCTGAGTCCCTGAGTCTCCCCTTCACATCTGACTACCGGCCACCTTCTTCACCTCTTCAAAACGAGATTTGTAAGTATACAGCTTATATGGTATTTCATTCAATATTTTCTGATAAATATCCAAAGCTTCTTTATATTCTCCCTGTTTGTACAGACCCCAGCCTTTTGTATCTGAATAATTATAATAATCCCATTTATTCGGAGCTAATTTTATTGCCTTATCTATGATTTCGATAAATTCATCAGGATTTCTATTATTATCTCTGAGGAAACAGGCAAAATCATTCAGTAATACAGGATTCTCCGGATCTAATGAGATTGCTTTACGATAATATTCCTCAGCTTTTTCTGGGAGATCTGCCTGCCAGTAGCTCCAGGCCAGATCACTCGCAATATTTGCTTCAGATGATGAATTTCTTTTTTTAATATTAATATATTTTTTAATATAAAGGTTTGCAGTAACTGAATCTTTTTCTGCCAGCGACAGCATGGCTTGCCGTAAATTTATTAAAGGATCATCAGGGCAATCCTGTTCGGCTATTTTATAAAGCTTTTTCTCCTTTTCATACTGACCTGTTTTATGATATGATTTTCCAAGCTCATTGTAAACGTTATTATTTCCCGGGAAATACTTACTCCATAATTTACGAAATATTTCCAAAGCCTTTTCAAGCTCGGGGATTGCTTTTTTATATTCATGCATATTATTGTAATCACCGCCAATAATTAAAGGGCAATCAAGTCTTTGATCATCAAGTTGCTGAAGTAATTTTTGATATTTAATTTGTTCTTCCAGAGATTCAAATTCTGTGGCATATAACCAGTCTGCCTGGAGCTGCTGAACCAATGGCCACTGATCCCTTTTTTTATGAATTTTAATGACCAATTGCAAGCCCTTCTCTCTCTGCCCACAATATGAATATACATCACTGAGCATCATCATAGGGTCAAAATAGTTTGAATCAGCTTCTAATGCTTTTAAATACCAGTCTATACAAGTCAGATCCCATTTTTTTTCAGCATCGTACCCAAGGATATAATATTTGAGTGCCTCAGGTGAATTGGTCGCAGCTGCCAAATGCTGAACCACAAGATTTTCCTTTATCAGTTTTGAGATTAAAAGAAAATCAATCACTTTCTTTCTGAGTGAATCTGATAATACAATAATTGTCGAATCGTTAAAGGATCGGTTTAATTCGAAGGATTTCAAAAGTTCCATTGTTTTAGTGTCAATTAATTGAGCACCTATACGTATCGTGGTTCCTGCCTTCTGAATATTTCCATTGATAAAAATATTTGCTTCGAGTTTTTTTGAAATTGTTCCTGCTTTTGTGGGTGAGATTGAAGCTAATTGAACATTGCCCTGGGTTTGAAGAAGTGTATTTACAATATCTTTTTGTCTGACACGAAGTTCACCTGTATTTCCAAGTGCTGAAATCAAATTAGTCTGAATCAATTCCTGCCAATAATTAAAGGTGGTATCATTTGTCATATTCTGAAAAGGCATAACTGCTATGGAAATCTTCTCTCCTGATGAGGCAAGTTTTTCTAGTATGTCGCGTTTGAATATTTTCGGCCAGACAAGTACCGCTGCAAATATTATTAAAGCTAAAATTGCAACTCCTGTCTGCAGTTTGCGTTTATTAAATTTAACAGTTTTCTTCTTTTCCTTTATTTTTTTAACTTTATTATCCTCGCCGAAAAGCTCATGATGCTGATCATCACCCTTAACCGAAACGCCAGGTTCAATCTGAAGTCCAAGGATAATTTCTTTTATTGCCAAAGCAACCTTATTTATCTGGTTGCGGTATATGGTGCCATTGAGGTTTTTCTTTTCCTTATCCTTTGGGGTAAGCGACCTGTTTACGCCTGGTTCTTTATAAATAAATTCAACACCCCGGAGAACTCCTCCCAGGACCGATTCACATAATTTGATATCGGCAGTATCCAGATCATGAATTCGAACAGGCAAAACCCTGTTTGCCACATTACCGTTCGGCAGCTTAACCTTTAATCCAAATTGATCATTTAAGGCTGATTCAACGAAAGCTTTGAACTCATGCTCCCAGGCGAATGACTTTGGATCGCAATAAGTTCGTGAGATGATCGGAATAAATACCAGGCACTTTAGCTTTTCTTTCAGTGATGCATCGACATCGTGCGTCTCTAATAATCCATCATGAGGATTGATGTCAAAATAAACACTTACATCTTCTTTAAAGGTTGCTTCTAGTTCCCGTTTCAGATTATCAACAAACTCGGTTACCCAACCGTCGTATTTATTGTCTTTTTGACGGTAGCTTATGAAAATATCGTATTCGTAACCATGGATTACACTAGCCATAGCGTAAATTTAATATTAATTTAAAAATAAGAGTTCTTTTTAATTTATTAAAATGAAACCACTATTTATGATTTAGAATCCTTTGCAGATGATTTTTTTACATCCCACCAATTAGCTTAATATAAGATCGATGGGAGTATTAAAATAACAATAAAGAGAACACTGAAATCCAGGCCAGCTCTTCTTAAGCACAAAACCATAATATCCTGACAATTTGTATGTTACAATGTATCAAAAACAAACATGATTTTATTTTGTTTACATACTTGTACTCATTAGGAGAAGTTTTTGATTTCGATGTTCAAGTTTTAGCTTATCCACATAGTTTTTAAATTACAGGAGGATTTAATTATGTCAGCCAATGAAACATTTGAGCCACAATCCAACGGAGAAGTTTATCATCCTTCACCTGATTTTTTGACCAAGGACAATGCATCGGCGTGGGAGGCCAGTGCTGCTCAGGCCGAAAAAGATCTGCCAGGTTTCTGGGCCGAACGCGCCAAAGAACTTGAGTGGTATCAACCCTGGAATACAGTGCTTGATGAGAGTAACAAACCTTTTTACAAATGGTTTGTTGGTGGCAAAGTTAACATTGTCCACAACTGTCTCGATCGCTATGTCAAAACCTGGCGCCGGAATAAACTGGCGCTGATATGGGAAGGCGAACCAGGAGATCAGCGAACCTTCTCTTACCATGCACTTAATCGTGAAGTATGCAAATTTGCGAGTGTAATAAAAGCCATGGGAATTACGAAAGGCGACCGTGTGACCATTTATCTGCCGCGTATTCCGGAGATTATTATTGCAATGCTGGCCTGTGCTAAAATCGGTGCAATTCATTCGGTTGTTTACGGTGGGTTTTCTGTAGAATCATTGCATGGACGTATTTTAGATTCACACTCCAAGATTGCAATTACCGCCGATGGAGGATGGATGAACGGCAAGATTGTTAAGCTCAAGGATATATTGGATGAGGCTCTTCAGCGATCTCCAAGTGTTGAACATGTAATAGTCATAAAGCGTACGGGACAGGAGGTGACAATGGAACCGGAGAGGGATTTGTGGTATCACGATCTGATGTCTCTTCCGATTGCCAGTCCGAAATGTGAGACTGAAGTTATGGATGCTGAAGATCCGTTGTATATTCTTTATACATCAGGTACCACAGGAAAACCCAAAGCTGTTCTACACACACATGGTGGATATATGGTGGGAATACATGCTACACTTCGGGATGTATTTGACCTGAAGGACGAAGACAGATGGTGGTGCACTGCTGATCCCGGCTGGGTTACCGGCCATTCATATCTGGTCTATGGCCCTTTGCTGAATGGCGCAACCTCTTTCCTATATGAGGGTGCACCTTCATTTCCTTACCCAAACCGGTGGTGGCAGATGATTGAAAAATACGCAATCACTATTCTTTACACTGCGCCAACTGCTATTCGCGGACTTATGCGCTTCGGTGAGGCCTGGCCCAACAGGCATGACCTTACTTCTTTGCGCCTTCTCGGCTCTGTAGGTGAACCAATCAATCCTGAGGCGTGGAAATGGTATCATCGTGTTATTGGCAGAGGTAATTGCCCTATTATGGATACATGGTGGCAAACTGAAACAGGAATGTTTATAATAACACCTACGCCTGCTATGCCGTTGAAACCCGGATCGGCCACGCGACCTTACTTTGGTGTTACTGCTGAAATTGTCGATTCTGAGGGCCATGCAGTACCCGATGGGGAAGAAGGCTTCCTGGTGCTTCTTAAGCCCTGGCCCGCAATGCTACGCACTATTTATAGAGATCCTGATCGATATGTTAGTCAGTATTGGAGTACGTATCCTGACAAGTACATGACCGGCGATTCTGCCAGACGCGACAAGGATGGTTATTTCTGGATTATCGGTCGAGTTGATGACGTGATTAAAGTTTCAGGATATCGTTTAGGCTCAGCCGAGATCGAATCTGCT
The DNA here is from genome assembly GCA_003141525.1 of Bacteroidales bacterium. GTDB lineage: Bacteria > Bacteroidota > Bacteroidia > Bacteroidales > VadinHA17 > LD21. The sequence continues at coordinate 5,578 of PLML01000158.1, read as the reverse complement.
CTGGTAAGCCATCCGGCAGTTGCCGAAGCAGCAGCTATAGGCCTGCCACATGAGGTGAAAGGTAATTCTATCCATGCCTATGTCATTTTACGTATTGGCTTTGATCCTTCTGATTCTTTAAAAGAAGAACTTCGTAACCACATTGGTCATGAAATCGGACCCATTGCTAAACCTGAGTCAATTACATTTGTGGACAAACTGCCCAAAACAAGGTCTGGGAAAATCATGCGTCGTGTTCTCAAGGCCCGTGCACAGGGGTTGCCCGAAGGAGATATTACTACATTGGAGGAATAATTTAAAAATCATTTTCTGCTTATCGTATCGTTTATAATAACGATTTCTTTAAGGATTTTCTGAACCTCAGGCTCATTAATGATCAGTTTAATATCAGTATTAAGCAGTATAATTACTATAAATGTCCTAATTAGCTGTTTGTAAGCATTTTGAACCCCGGTTAAATTTCGGGAAAACTATTGGGATATTAAAAGTGGCTCAGAAGAATCTGGAACGGCCTTATCTCTCGGCAAACATGATCTTGCCAGCGCTCAAAAAACTGAGAAAGATCCAAATATTAAGTTTTATTTTTTTTTGTTGTGTAATTAATGAACATTTAGATAAACAGATTGTCTATTTAGAATTAATCCAAATAGAAAAAATATCGCCAATCTTGTTGGTTAAATGCAACAAATATTATGCAAAGTCAATAAGATCAGTATTTTATCTACTTAAATAGAAAGGAGTTATTATGAAGTACATTATGAGAGTAAAGATGGCCTCAGGTGAAAGTGGCAACAACTTATTGAAGGACCCTCTATTTGGGAAAAAAATGCAGGACCTTCTCAAAGAAGTAAAGGCTGAAGCAGCCTATTTCACGACTATTTGTGGCAACCGTGGTGCCTTTGTTATAGTTAATCTGGACAATGCATCACAAATACCGGCAATAGCTGAACCTTTTTTCATCTGGCTGAAAGCAGAGATTGAATTTTATCCGGTCATGACACCCGAAGACCTCGGTAAAGCTGGTCCTGCGATCGAAGCTGCTTTTAAGAAATGGGGATGATCGATCCTGCATTTTCCTCCGGTGGAAAATCACTGGAGTAAGCTAAAGGCGCGCGATTGTATCGCGTGCCTTTTTTTGCAGCCAATGTACAGGCGTGTGCAGTATTCTGTTTATTTCTCATATCCTGGTGTTCTAAAAAGGATTTTATTCTACCTTTAATGGGCATGTTGTTTAATAATTAAGATAATAATTGTGTCCGGAATATTTTCAGTGATTTAAAAGTTACTTACGAAATGACATATAGAATAATTATTGCATTGTTGGCTATTAGTTTAATAACTAAAGGACAAGAGCCTATGAAAATAAATATTCAGAATTCAGCATTATACAGATGGCTTAATAAGGAAGTACTGGAAAGCAGGATTTTGGATGATATGGAAAATACAGGTCACTGGGTACCCTTTACAAGTGGAGCTATTTCAGTTGTAGATTCACGGATTACATCTAAAATATCTGAATCAAAAAATATGGTTACTGAAATGAATTTGTCCGATAAAAAATCTCATAACGGGCGCAAATCTCTTATTTTAAAGTTCCCTGCAAAAATGGACGTACCTGGTCCTAAAAGCGGTCGAGGCTGGGGGAATGCAGGGGTCCGTTGTATTTTCGAAAACGAGGATTGGAGTAAATTCAACAGGATATCCATTTGGATATATCCTGATAACTCCGGGACCTATCAAAACTGGCTTGAGCTCAGACTTTTCAATGAAGGTTTGGAAAAGTTGCCAGCACTCTTCGGACAAGAGGGTGAGAATACTGTAACCTTGCTTAACCATGAGTGGAATCATGTGGTCTGGGAAATTGGTAATGTTGCACGTGACAAAATATCAAAGCTTGAAATATCTTCGATTATGTCAGGTAATGAACCTGAAACTACGGATACTTTAGCTTTTTATATTAATGATCCGGAACTTGAAAAAGTTGAACCTGATTACATTGAAGGATGGTCTGTCTGGCCGGGGCGAATATCATTTAGCCATTCAGGTTACCTGCCAGGTTCTCCAAAAAGCGCTATTGCAAATGACCTTAAAACCAGCGAATTCAGAATAGTTGATGAGAAATCAGGTCAAACAGTGCTTAAAAAGCCGATCCAGACTGTTACATCTCATTTAGGAACTTTTCAGCTTCTTGATTTTTCTGAGATTCAACAAAGTGGCTCATACTTTATTGAAGCAGGTAAAACAGTGACACAACCCTTTCGCATTGATCCTGACATCTGGGAGCAAACAATATGGAAGGCATTGAACTTTTTTTATGTTGAGCGCTGCGGCATTCCTATTCCTGGTGTGCATGGCACATGTCATCGCGATTGGACCTGTGTTCATGGTGATAAAAGCCTGGTTATTAATGGAGGGTGGCATGATGCCGGAGACTTTACACAGGGGCTGCGCAATACAGGTGAAGCCGTATATGCAATGTTCAGCCTTGCAGAACAGCTGCACAAAAAAGGAGATGATTCGAGGCTTTATGAACGACTTATTGAAGAAGCGCAATGGGGGCTTGACTGGATTCTGAAAACAAGCTTTGGTGACGGATTTCGCAATGAAGGGTCCGTAAATAGTCGCAGAACGAATGGAATTATTGGCGATTTCGACGATGTTACCTCCATAGCGAAAAATACACCTAAATCTAATTTTATAGCTTCATCTGCTGAAGCAATAGCTTACAGAGTTTTGAAAGAAAGAGATCCGCGTCTTGCTAATTATTCTCTGAAGGTGGCTAAAGCCGACTGGCAGTTTGCTGTTGAAAAGCTTGTTCTAGATGAAGAACCTGTTTCAAATGCAGTTTGGAGTGTATCATTCGATTCGGGTAACATATTACATGAGGTGGCATCTGCCGGAATATTAGCTTCTATTGAGTTGTGGCATGCCACTGGAGATAGCCGTTATGCTGGCAAAGCTGTTGAGCTGGCCAAAATTATAACTGAATCGCAGCAACGCAAGCTTCCTGAGATGGACATACCAATAACTGGCTTCTTTTTCACCAGTCCGGCAAAAAAAAATATTCTTCATTATTGTCATAACGGCAGGGAGCAGGAACCTGCTGCTGCTCTCACTCAACTCTGTGAGGCTTTTCCTGATCATCCCGACTGGATGAAATGGTATTCTGCAGTAGCTTTACATTCGCAGTACCTGAAAACAATAGCCAAATATACCGAACCATATGGCGTTCTACCCTCATCTATATATACAGACAAAGATTACCTTCAGGTTCCGGAAAGCAGGCAGGAGTCGTTTCGCCTGCAGGTTTTAAACGGAATCCCTTTAGGGAAAGGATATTACCTTCGCATATTCCCGGTATGGATGGATTACCGGGGACATTTTGGCACTATTCTTCCTCAGGCGCAAGCTCTCAACTATGCAGCACGCTTGCGCGGTGATCCGGAATCGGCAAAGCTTGCCCTTCACCAGATGGAATGGATAGTGGGTCGCAATCCATTTTCACAAAGTACCATGTATGGAGAAGGATACGACTTTCCTCCTTTATATACACCCTCCTCAGGCGATATTGCAGGTGCTCTTCCGGTTGGAATCCAGACTTATGCTGAACGTGATATACCATATTGGCCGGTGCAAAGTACATGGACTTATAAAGAGGTTTGGGTACACCCGGTAAGCCAGTGGATCGGACTTATGCGGGATATCGAGGGGCCTGCAGTCGTGCAGGGAAAAGCTGATGGAACCGTTGAGTTTAAAAGTTTACCATCAGGCCAACTAACCAGCATTGAACCTGATTCGCTCGGGCTGTTCAAAGCAATGATTCCTCAAGGAGAATATTTAGTTAAAAGTAATGGAGTTGAAAAAACATTGACATTCATTCCTTCCGGAACATATAATCTGGACCTCCGGCCTGATAACGCATTTAACTTTGAGGTTTCAAAAGTCTCATCATCAAAAGGTGAGATTACTTTTACAGCAAGGATTCAGGGAAGCGGAAGTCACAAATTCTCCATAAGAACCAGTAACCTGACAATAAAAGGCTCTGCAAAACAGGTGAATTTAAAATCAGGAAAAATAGTAACTCTGAAATGGAATGGGATAATCGAGTCTGTTGATGAGCCGTGGGTAGCGGTTATTGTACCAGATAATGACCTTACGAACCACAAGGAGTTGATCGGGGCAACATGGGAGAAGTAAAGTTGATGTTTCTCCTGCATTAAAAGCTATATCTGATCTTCCTGGGTTAAGTTCGACGGCTTTCTCATACTCAGACTTTGCCATCTCCCAGTTTCCGGCACGACGATGAACAGCAGCTAAATAGTTTATAACTTCCGGGCTCTTAGGCTGATCTTTCAACACCAGTTCAAATTGTTTCAATGCTTCCGGGTATTTATAATAACCCCAGTAGTAATAAAGTCCTAAAGCAAGGTGAGCGTCAGGGAGGTCAGGATCAATTTCAAAGGCTTTGTCAATTGCTTGTTTACTTTTGCTTTTTATATCCTCAGTATGATCATAATAACTCCAGTATTGATCAAGCAAACATCTTGCGATTCCTGTATATGCTAAGGCAAACCCGGGATCAAGCCCGATTGCTTTTTCATATAATTCAATTGCAGTCCTATCGTCTCCCAATCCACTACCTCTCCATAAATAGTAGTTCCCCTGAAGGTAATAATTATAAGCTTCAGGATTCTCAGTAGGTTTTTTCTCAATCTTTTTTATCTCTTCAGGTGATAGTATTGCTTTTAGTTCAGTCGCAATGTCTTTGGCTATTTCACTTTGAAGAGAAAAGAGTTGCTTCATTTCACTGGGATAATCGTTTGACCACACAGGTTTATCGGCTTTTGAATCAATTAACTGAACCCATATTTTTAAATTGTTTCCTTCACGTTCGACACTCCCTTCAACCAGGTAATTAACATTGAGCTCATTACCTATTGCGATACTGGACTTCTTTGTATCTCTATACTGATCTGACGACGTTCTGGACCTTACTGTGAAACTTTTAACTTTCTGAAGATCATTGAGAATCTCTGCCATAAAGCCATCACAGAAGTATAACTGGGTGGTATCATTGCTCAGATTCCGGAAAGGTAGAACAGCAATTGTTTTCTCAAGATTTGTCAGGGCTTGAGTTTGTTTCCTGCTACTTATGAATTTTAATATTGCATGTGCACCAATAATGCAGAAAAATACTGAAAGCAATATTATTAGTCTTTTCTTTGATTTTTGGTGGAACATTGATGCTATTATCAGCTTTTTTCTTTCACTTTCTTTCCTGACCCCATCCAATGGCTCAGTGAGCTGATTAATTTCTTTTACAGATACAACTGGTTCTGCTTTTAATCCCTCAATAATCTCTTTTATAGCATTTGCTACCTTATTTATCTGGATTCTGTACTTGGTATTGTTTAAATTCTTCTTTTCATCATCTTCAGAGGTGAGTGGTTTATTTACTCCTGGTTCTTTATAAATAAATTCAACAGGTCTTAATAGTCCTCCCAATTCTTTTTCAATGTGTACTTTGTCATTGGCAGCTATTTCATGAATCTGGATCATTAGTGATGCGTTAACTATA
>PLML01000096.1 GCA_003141525.1 Bacteroidales bacterium | reverse complement strand
AATTCGCTTTGAGACGTCTCAAGAAAGGTTCCTGCATTGACATGAATAATATCTCCGGAAGAGGTCGCTTTCGAACATGCATAAGCAAGTGTTTTCCATGGAGAACTACTTGACCCGTTATTGGAATCACTGCCTGATGGATCAATATAATAAGTGGTCGCTCCAACCACTGAACTCAGGAAAAAAAACATTATAATTAGTGTATATTTCATATGTACGCGTATTTGACGAATAAGTTAAATAAAATGACTAACACAGATAAATAAACGTTAAATATGTTATTTTATTACACTAAAAATATTTTTATTTAACATAAAAACAATATATTTTTACATTGTTCGTTTTGAAATATGTATTCACAATTGAAAAAGAACAGTGTCTGCCTGAAGATGTGAAGGAATGAATAAATAGTTAATAAACCGTTGAATCAATTATTCCATAATGTAAGTAACCATTACAGTCTTTAAATATATTATGAATAATTGATTTTTTAAAATTAAATGCTATGAAAGTAAAAATAATTACTATCTGTCTGCTTTTTGCAACAATATTTTTTTCATGTAAAAAAGAAGAAATAGGAAATGTAGGTAAGACAGGCAGTAATGGTATCCCTTTGCTGAGTAAAATAATGGTTGATAATCAGTCTACCTATGAATATTTATATAATAACTCTGATCTGGTAAGTGAAGAGAAAAGCAAATTCTATTTTATAATGTATGATTACAATGAAAAAGGTCAATTAGCAACTTCTGAATATTTCGGGAATGATAATGTTTTGAGTAGCGACCCACAGGTTTCTCAAACTGCCATTAACAGTACAGCATGGGTCACGTCCTTGAGCGGTGTGAATGGTGGTAGTATGACATATGAATATAATGGTCAGGGGCAGTTAGATAAAGCAACATATTCAAGTCCGCAATCAACAAACAATGAATATTCGGAATTCAGCTACGATGCCAATAATAGAATAGGCAGACAAACAATGTACTGGAACGACATAGCTACGGGCTATATTGATTATACATATGACGGGAAAGGAAATCTGACTCAAGAAATATTATATAATCTGCCATCAGCAGGAGTTACTGAACTGATCACCACCACACAATATGATTTTGACAGTGAACAGAATCCGTATAAATCTAGTAGCAGATGCATGATACCAGGAATTAACACAAACCTGAATAATATTATTAAAGAAACTTATACTATTCATTTGTCACCCGATCTGGGATCAGATAATGTACAGGTTACCGAAACTACATATGAGTACAATGCAATGGGGTATCCCGTAAGCAAAAACGGCAATGTTTCGTTTGTTTATTAGTATTATTAGTCTTCTCTAAAGCGATAAAAGTATTGATCTACATGTGAATTGGGTAGCTCTATCCAGTGAAAATCCAGGGAAAATTTAACTATTATATAATTGCTGAACCATTATACCACGAAAATGTCGTATCTTTCAATGAATGTTAGTAATATAAAAAATGACCAGAGCTTTTCTTTTGGTTACTCTTTTTTTATTGATTACAATAGGAGTATTGGGGCAATGTGTGAATCCTCCTACAGTCACACTTAGCAGCACAAGCGGCAATACATGCGGTACAACACCGATAACTGTAGCCGGTAATACCTTTGGAGGAAGTGCAACAAAAGTAACAATAACCCAGAAGGGTGGGGCCGGATCAATAAGCCCGACATCATCAACAAAATCGCCATTTAGTTTTACATATACTCCAAAAAACGGAGACCTCGGGAAATCTGTCATTATAACGGTAACAACCGATAATCCTTCTGGATCATCCTGTGTTGCGGCAAAGGCAACATATACTTTATCTGTTAATTCAAATCCTACAGCCCCTGTGGTAGGTACAATAACCAAACCAACTTGTTCGGTGCCTACAGGAAGCGTTGTGTTAAGTGGCTTACCATCTACCGGAACATGGACGCTTACCCGTACTCCTGGTGGAGTAACAACTGCAGGTACAGGAACAAGTGCAACAATTTCAAGCGTTCCATCTGGCACATTCACCTTTACAGTTACAAGTTCAGCAGGGTGCACCTCATCATTATCATCAAGTGTTGTAATCCCGGCACAACCAGCGTCTCCGGCAAGCCCGACACAGACAGTAGATTGTTCACTGGGATCTGGTAAGGCAGTCGTTAAAGTAACCAGTCCTTTAGGGATAGGTCTTACATACAGTATAGATGGTGGTACTTTTCAGAGTGGAACTTCTTTTTCCAATATAGCCGACGGAAACCACTCTATAACAGTAAAAAATTCATCAGGGTGCACAACAACAGGAGTCAGCTTTAATGTTAACTGCGGATGTGCAAATCCACCAACTGTGACATTAAGCAGCAGCAGTAGCAATACCTGTGGAATAACACCTGTAACTGTAAGTGGTAATATCTTTGGAGGGAGTGCAACAAATGTGACAATTACAGCAAATGGTACCGGGACAATAAGTCCTGCAACTTCAGGTACGACACCGTTTGCATTTACCTATACTCCTGCAGCATCTGACGCCGGCAATGCAGTCATCATTACAGTAACAACCAATAATCCATTGGGTTCACCTTGCGCCGCAGCTACTGCCATATTTACCCTGACTGTGATCGCTAATCCTTCAGCACCTCTGGTAGGAGTAATTACTCAGCCTTCATGTTCCATTTCAACGGGAAGTGCAGAACTGAATGGATTACCATCGACCGGGACGTGGACAATAACCCGCACGCCAGGAGGAGTAACAACGACAGGTTCCGGAAAAAGTACAACTATTTCGGGTCTTGCATCTGGTACTTACAGCTTTACTGTAACTAACACGACAGGATGTACTTCAGCTGCGTCGGCAAATGTAGTTATAACTTCACCATCCTCAGCTCCAACTGCACCTGTTATTGGAACCATAACCCAGCCGACATGTACATTATCAACAGGCAGTGTAATTTTGAACGGACTACCTTCATCAGGAACCTGGACCCTGACCCGTGCACCAGACGGAGTAACTGCAATAGGTTCGGGAACAAGTACTACTATTCTGAATCTGTCACAGGGAACATATAGCTATACTGTAACCAATTCAGCAGGATGTGTCTCTGCATCATCAAATGATATTATTATAGCAGCACAACCTTCAGTGCCTGCAGCACCTATTATTGGAGCGATAACAGCACCGACATGTTCTTTGTCAACCGGAAGTGTCGTAATGACTGGTTTGCCTAAAACAGGTACCTGGATATTGACTCGTTATCCCGGAACAGTAACTTCAGGTGGTACGGGTACAAACATTACACTTTCAGGTCTCACTGCCGGTTCATATAATTACACAGTCACCAATTCTGCAGGCTGTGTTTCGGGACTTTCAGCAAATGTGATAATACCCCCCCAGCCGGAAACCCCTTCCCCTCCGTTGATAGGTACAATTACTCAACCTAATAGCGATCTTGCAACAGGTAGTGTAGTTTTGAACGGCTTGCCTGAAAACGGGTCATGGACATTGACGCTTACTCCTGGTAATATAACGACTGCCGGAAGCGGAACAACTTATACAATTTCAGGTCTGGCTGAAGGAACCTATAGTTTCACGGTAACCAGCTCAGCAGGTTGTACCTCAGGTTCCTCAGCCAGTTTTGGTATTTATTCATCAACAGGTACTCCGAAAATTGTCATTAATAATCCTGCACCGGTTTGCTTTCCATCGACCGTGGACCTCACAAATCCGAATATTATAGCTGGTTCAACCTTAAATTTAATTTACACGTACTGGACTGATGCAAATGCAACAACCCCATTAAGTACTCCTTCTGTTGCGACTGACGGTACTTATTATATCAAAGGCACTACATCAGACGGATTCTTTACGGTCAAACCTGTGACAGTTAGTGTATATAGGATTCCCGTTGCAAATGCAGGGCCTGATCAGGCTCTTTCAAATCTTTTTGAAGCAGCTCTGGATGCTCAACTGGCACATGATTATGAGACCGGGTTTTGGTCGGTAATTTCAGGTACTGGTGATTTTTTTGATACAACCCTGGCAAATACAACAGTCAGAGGCCTTTCAATGGGTAAAAATATTTTTTTATGGACTATAACAAATGGAGTCTGTCCTGTATCTTCTGACACAGTCTTGATTAATGTTCAAGATAAAGTTGTGCCAACTTTAATAACGCCGAATATGGATGGGAAAAATGATTATTTTATCTTGAAAGGATCAGATGCCGTGGGGAAGATGGAACTAATAATTTTTGACAGGAGAGGTGTTATGGTCTATAAGAACAATGATTATGATAATTCATGGAATGGGGTGGACTATAAAGGAAAACCACTTTCAGACGATACATACTTTTATGTTTTCAAAATAGAAAATGGCACATCTTCATGTGGTTATATAGTCGTAAGACGATGATGTGATTATCTGATTAACAAGTGAAATATAGATTACCCCCTTATTAAAACTGATAAACCCAATTCAAAAGATAAATGGATTTTGTAGATTATTATAAATTATTAGGTATTAATAAAACGGCAACACCCAAAGACATAAAAAATGCCTATAGGAAGTTAGCAAGAAAATATCATCCCGATCTGAATCCGAATGATAAAGATGCGAAAAGGAATTTTCAACAGATCAATGAAGCTAATGAAGTACTGAGCGATCCGGAAAAACGCAAAAAATATGACCAGTACGGAAAGGATTGGCAGCACTCCGAACAGTTTGAAAAACAAAAACAATATCATCAACAATCTCAGAATTTCGGGGGAACAACTTATTCCGGGTCCCAATCTGAAGGAGATTTTTCTGATTTTTTTGAGTCTCTGTTTGGAGGGGCAGCAGGAGCCAACAGGGCCAGACAGGTAAAATTCAGAGGAGAAGATTACACTACAGAATTGCAACTCGACCTCATCGATGCTTATAAAACAAATAAAAGAACGTTAACAATAAATGGTAAAAAAATAAGGCTTACAATCCCGGCCGGGATTGAAAACGGTCAGACTATCAAAATAGCCGGTCATGGAGGCAAGGGGATAAATGGTGGCCCTGACGGTGACTTGTATATTTCATTCTCAATTGCTAATAACCCTAATTTTAAACGATCAGGAAATGATTTATTTACTACAGTAGATCTTGATTTGTACATAGCTGTGCTGGGTGGAGAAATAACCCTGGATACATTAAACGGGAAAGTAAAACTTAAAGTCAAACCCGAAACTCAGAATGGCACTAAGGTAAAATTGAAAAATAAAGGCTTCCCTGTTTATAAAAATGAAGGTAAGTATGGAGATTTATATGTGACTTATTTCATTAAAATTCCTACAAATTTAACGGATAAGCATAAGTCATTATTTAGTCAACTGTCTGAATTATAAATTAATACAAAATTATGGAAACAGAATATTTGATAGCTTTAGATGAATTTTGTGCCAGTCATAATATTGAGATATCATTTATCAGTTCACTTCGTCAAAGCGGACTAATTGAGATTACAACAATTAAAGAGTCAGACTTTATTGAGGCAGATCAGCTTCAGCAGCTAGAGAAATTTGTACGCCTATATTATGAGCTGGACATAAACCTTGAAGGCATTGAGACCATTAATTATTTATTAAATCGAATAAATTCTCTTCAGGATGAAATAACCATCCTCAGAAACAGACTACGTATCTATGAAACAGAATTCTAAATGACAATTCTCAGGATTCAGAATATCTCAATTAAAAGTTACAAACCGGGTATACTCACCAAATCTTTACCCTTAGACTATCGGGAACCCACAGAGCATCACCTTGTTTTACTCCGAATGCTTCATAGAATTCGGGCATATTTGATAATGGCCCATTGACACGGAATTTAGCAGGTGAATGTTCGTTACTTTTAACCTGACTGGCTACAGTTTCAGGACGTTCATTAATCATCCATGCAAGCGCATATCCCAGGAAGAAACGTTGTGTAGGATTCAATCCTGCAATAATGGTGTTGCTTTTAAACTGATCAGTTTTCTTAAAAGCTTCATAAGCCATGATGGTACCACCAAGATCTGCAATGTTTTCGCCTTGTGTAAGTTCACCATTAATATGGAGACTATCAACTGCTATATATTTATTGAACTGTTTAACGATCATTTTCGTCCTGGTATAGAACTTAACACTATCATCTGGCGTCCACCAGTTTTGAAGATTACCAAGAGAATTGTACTTGCTGCCCTGATCGTCAAAACCATGCGTGATTTCATGTCCGAAAGTGGAACCACCTATAATGGAATAGAGAAGTGCGTCATCAGCCATTTTACCTTCATAACCCGGAACGATAATATTACAACCGGGAATACATATCTCATTGTTGGAAGGATTATAATATGCATCGTATGTTTGCGGTTCCATTCCCCATTCTGTACGATCAACGGGCTTCCCATATTTTGAAATCATATAATTGAATCTCCATTTATTGGCATTCATCACATTTTTTAAGTACGATGTGCGGTCGATTTGCATTGCGCTTAAATCTTTCCATTTGTCAGGATAACCGACTTTCATAATCACTGAAGCAAGTTTATTCAATGCTTTTTCTTTTGTAGTACTGCTCATCCAGTCGAGAGCTTTTATTCGTTCAGCAAAAATAGTTTTGATGACATTCCCGATCTCAATCAACTTTTCTTTGGTTCCCTTAGGCAAATATTCATCTACATAAACCTGACCTATGAGTTCTCCAAGTGAACCATCGGTTTGCTGGGCCACGCTTTTCCATCTTGGCTTGGGCTCTTTGACTCCTCTAAGGGTAGTTGAATAAAAGTTAAAAAATTCAAGATATGTTTTATCATCCATGGAACCTGAAAGATTTCTAAAAAGATGATATTTCAGATAATTTTTCCAGTCAGCAATAGTATATGATTTGAGGTAACCGTTAAGAGATTTTACGAATTCCGGCTGACCGACAATAACGCTATCCACATTATGAAGACCTATGCCATCCATAAAAATTTTCCAGTCAATGTCAGGAGTGGATTCAGTAAGTTGTTTAAAAGTCAGCTTGTTGTAATTCAACCATGGATCGCGTGTATCTTCGCGTTTCCGCGAAGTTTTGGCAATCGCTGTTTCAAGTTTCATGAGTCCCTGAGCAGCAGTTTTGGCTTTGTCAGCGCTGTAACCAATGATAATAAATGTATTTTCAAGATGAGAGATAAATTTCTGACGGATAGAAATAGCACGGGAATCGGTATCGAAATAGAAATTACGATCGGGTAGACTTAACCCTCCCTGGTAAATAATGACAGCGGTCTTGCTGCTTATCTTGTCATCCTGTCCGACATAAAGTCCGAACAAAGGGGAACCGGCTACAGTATGAATGTATGATGCAATTTTTATAATGCCATAGATATCTTTTATTGCATCGATCATGTCGAAATCGCTTTTTAAATCACTGATGCCTTTTTTATTAAGTGTTACACTATCCATACCCGTAAAGAAGAAATCTCCGATTTTTTGCTTGTTGCTTCCTTTAATAGCATCTTTGATTGTTGCTGAAGATTCGCAAACATGACGAATCTGGGCATTGATTGTATCCTGTATCAGTTGCCAGAGACCATTACTCTGTTCGCTGGCAGGAATTGGATTTTGCCTGAACCATTTACCGTTGGCAAAAAGGAAGAAATCATCTCCGGCTTTAATTGTAGAATCAATGTGCGAAACAAGAGCATCAGTAACCTGCTCTTTTTTTGATTGCTTACAAGACGAAATTGCTATAACCGTTACTATTATTATAAGTGAAATAAAAAAAAGTTTTTTCATGGTTTTAGATTTTTGAATTCCGATCCAAATGTAGAAACTAATATTGTAAAATATAATTAATATTTCAGACAGATTATTATTATATAGAATCAATCGCTTTTCTTAAAACATCAGCTGAATGTGCCATTAATTTAATTTCTTCTGAAGACAAAGGACTTTCAATAATCCTTGTTACTCCGCTATCAGATACGACACATGGCACACTGAGGCACACATCTTTAATGCCAAAATCAGATTCTACAAGTGTTGAGACTGACAGGATTGTATTCTGACTCCGGAGTATAGCTCCTGTGATCCTTACAAGTGCAAGTCCTACTGCGAATTGAGTCGATCCCTTATAGTTTATAATATGATATGCCGAATCACGTACCTGTTGTTCGATAAGTCGCCGTTGTGTTTTCCAGTCAGAGCATTTCCCACAAACCGGGCAGTACTCGTCAATGTTAATCCCGGCAATATTTGTCATCGACCAGGCTGCAAACTCACTGTCCCCGTGTTCTCCAAGTATATAGGCGTGAACGTTATGTATATCTACATTACAGTATCTGCTAAGAAGATGACGAAACCTGGAGCTGTCAAGAACGGTACCGGATCCGATTACACGGCCTTTTTCCCAGCCTGATCGTTTAAGAGCTACATATGTAAGAACGTCAACGGGATTACTGACAATAAGCATTATTCCTTTGCAGCCCGATTTAGCAATATTCTCAGCAATACTTCCGGTTATTTCAGCATTTTTTTTAATGAGCTGAAGTCTTGTTTCTCCTGGTTTCTGAGCTGCTCCTGCGGTTATAACCACAACCTGTGCATCGGTACAATCGTCAATAGTTCCGGAACGAATGCTGACAGTAGGAAAGAAAGTCTGCCCGTGTGCGAGATCAAGTACCTGGCCTTTCATCAGAGCTTCATTCTTGTCAGTTAAAACAATCTCATCTGCGAGACCGCTTTGAGCGAGTGCATAGCAATATGTTGCCCCAACGGATCCGGCACCTACTACTACAACCTTGCGTTGTGGCATAGTGTATATTATCTTTTTCATGGTTTAACTTATATATTGTAAAGAAACGATTTATTTTTGTCAATGTTCTTTTAGGGTCATTACATGACATAACCCTGCAGGAGAGACAGGAAAGATTTTTTTTTACAACACAACATCGAGAATAATAAATTCAATGGTTTCATAGAAGCGGAAGCATTCTTCAGGAGAATGGGTTTTATAATTGACAAAGAAGCTAATATTAAACGCTCTGAATTAAGCTCCATGCAATATTTTCTTAAAAGTGTAACGCCTCAACAGTTAATTAAAATCAGGGAGGCTGGTAAGATACAGGTAACCTGGCGTTTGCGGGTTGCGGATGTCAGGCACTGAAACGGGTAATAGATCTAATAGTCAGTCTTTTTAATCTTGCGCAGGTTAAAATAATTTTTTAATTTTATTCCACAATCTGCAATCTTTAAACTTAATACTATGAAAAACACAATGCTCGCTCTTTTTATTAGTGCAACCATTTTTGTATTTACCGGGTGTGCTCCAGTTCAATTCTATTCAAACAAGGCTCTTACTGAAAAAACAGGTCTTAAGTATTATACAGTAAAACCATTTTTGCATGTAGAAAGGGATATGGAGACTGGTAAAATTTTAAAGGCTACGGTCATTTACCTGCCTGATCTCTCAAATCCGCAATATATGGTTATACGTGACGGATTGAATTCAAAAAAAATCAATCTTAAATTCACAAATGGCACAATAGACACTTTTGGATATACGTCCACCGGAAAAATCGGAGAGTCTGTCGATGCACTGGCAGTCATGCTCTCAAAAAGTACTGATGCCCTATCAGATCTGAATGCACTAAAAAGCATGCAGCCTGTAAAAACTGGTTCAAATACGGTTGAATTATATGAAATCATTTTCGGAGCCGATAAAACATCACTTAAATTGGTCACGACTGGAGCGGAGTAATAGCTGGATGATTTGATGACAAAGAGACTGAGAGACTGAGAGACACTAAACCTAAAAGACATCAAGACTTCAAGACAATAAAAACTACCTTTATATGTTAATATTAACAAAATACTATAATGAAAAAAACAGTTTTGTTCAATCTTATATCTGCAATTATGAAGTGTAAATTATTTAGAAAATGCATTTTCGTTTTTTCTTTAGGATTCTTTGCCATGGGGGCGATGGCTAATAACCCTCTTGCAACTAAACAGCAAATAGCCAATTTTAAAAACTCCAAAACCTGTGTTGTGATGGAGAGCGGGGTTAGTTTTTTTAATGCTCCTGTTAAAGACGCAGTTCAGAAGTACTGGAAAGCTAGCGGATATGAGTTTATCGACCAGAAGGAGTTTGAAAAACGACGGACTGATCCGGCGTATTCTTTTATTGTCCTGATGGAGGGAGCTTACGATAAGGATCCGGGTGGTGTAAGTTACAGTTACATAAGCCTGGTACTGGGCGATGCATCAGGCAATTTAACAAAAATGCCTGAGTTTTGCAGCATACCTCTTTCATATTCAGGTGATCTCGATGCAGACTATGAATATGTAATACCTGCAGTTATCAAATTCATGCAGATACATTTAAAAAACCTTGAAAAAGATCGTTTACCCATATCCATAAACGGATTGAGATACTACAACAAAACAGGATTTAAAGACAAGGTTTTGTTATTGAATAAGGAAAAAATGGCTTCAAATGTTGATTCCCCCGAGAAAATTAAAGCAGTCTATCCGTATGATTTTAAACTGCTTTCAACCTCAGAAATGCAGGAAAAACTAGCTTCGAGCCCAATCAATACATTATTCCATTTTCATGTAGGTTCCACTAAGGGTGGCGGCGCTGGAAAATGTTTCGAAATGTTATTTAATGTTGAAGGTAATCTGTATTATTATAATTCCCGCAAAATCACTAATGACAATCCGGATGGTTTTAACCTGAATGATTTTAATAACATCATGTAAAGTTATTTAAGTGGTTTAGTGAGGTAAAGCGCAACTTTAATCTCAAGAGGCTTGGCATTTTGCTGAACCTGTGAATAATGCAACTTTTTGTAAAAGTTTTGCAACACTTCTTTCATTCATTTGTTTTAATTTTAATATTTGGTTATAAAGCTTATAGCAATTATAATCTTTAAGTGAATATTTAATTACTGATAGTTATCATTAAATCGCAAATGAAAATGAATATGTTTAATAAAATGATTGTTTATGAGGCACTTAAACGGAGCCAGGCACCAGAACCCACCGGGAGATTGACCCATAAAAGTCATTCAGACGGTCAGGATAGCATAATATCTTTGATGATACACGACATTTTCGGTGGAGAGATCTTAAAAACCCATAAGAAAAAAAACTGGCATTTTTATAACCGGATTAATGGTGAACGTGTCGATTTTACCGGATCAGAAATGGGGGAATCGTCACTGGTTAATGAATTTGAGGATATTCCTTCCAGCCCTGATGAGACCTCTGATTATATCGATCAGGTGGATTATTCAGCTTTTTTCATGAGGTTCGTCAAAGCATTTGAAGAAGCCATTGGCCTGGAGAAATACCTGCCTGGACTGACGGCTTGAAAAGTCAAAATTTTCATGTAACGCTGATCTGAGTATACCAGGTGAGACAATCCTGAGGTGATTTGCCAGGCTAATGTAGAATACTATGGCCCATCAAATGGATGAACAAAACCCTGGGAATTCTGTTGAAAATTGTGATTAAAAATAATTCAGGTTATGAAATATAGACAACTTGGTAAAACCGGTGTATTGGTGTCTGAGCTTTGCCTCGGGACAATGACATTCGGGGGAAAAGGCTATTGGAAAGCTATCGGACAGCTACCCGAAAATGACGTGACTCAATTAATAAAAACGGCAATTGACCAGGGTATTAATTTTTTTGATACGGCTAATGCTTATTCGGAAGGTTTGGCAGAAACACTTTTGGGCAAAGCCTTAAAAAATCTTGGGATTTCGCGTCAAATGTCATTTATTGCAACCAAAGTTAGACTCAGGATGGGAGAGGGCCCAAACCAGGTAGGTTTGTCTAAACTTCATATCCAGGATTCAGTTAATGATAGTTTGCATCGTCTTGGTCTTTCACATATCGATATGTTGTACATTCACGGTGTGGATCCTATAACATCATTGGAAGAGACCATGAGGGGTCTTGAGGATGTTGTCAGTTCGGGAAAAGTACGTTACCTTGGTGTAAGCAATCATCCGGCATGGATGGTTGTGAAAGCAAATAGCATTGCAGGGAATCTGGGCTGGTCAAAGTTTGTTGCCTCCCAGAATTTCTACAGTATAGCCAGCCGTGACATTGAAAGGGAAATAGTACCAATGGCCCTTAGTGAAGGGATCAGCATTATGCCATGGAGCCCATTGGCAGGGGGGGTCCTGTCTGGAAAATATACAAGGGATATCAAAACTGCCGGAAGCAGCAGGAGAGATAATTTCGATTTTCCTCCGATTAATAAAGAAAAGGCTTTTGATATAATTGATGTCATGATAAAAATCGGGCAGAGGTACAAAATTTCAGCAGCCAGAGTTGCTTTGTCGTGGATTAAAGATAAACCCGGAGTTGGCAGTGTTATTATAGGAGCCAAGAATAAAGAGCAGCTTCTGGATAACCTGGCTTGCACCCAGTTGCAGTTAACCAGTGACGAAATAAAAGAACTGGAAACTGTCAGCGCTTTGACGCCCGAATATCCGGGATGGATGGTTGACAGGCAGTTAACCGGGCGATTTCCGGAAACCAGGTAATGTTAACACAATTATCTGTATGCAAGTTTTAGTTTTGTCGTAGTCTTTGTTGTACTGGCATTGTTAGCATTTCTTTGATAACCGTTTCCTTCATTGTCTCCTGACCTGCTTCCATACGTTCCACCTCCGCGCATTCCTCCACCACCGATTCCACCTCCGCGCATTCCGCCACCACCCATTCCGCCACCACGCATTCCTCCTCCACCACCCATTCCTCCGCCGCGCATTCCTCCACCTCTGTTTCCGCTGTTCGAACTATTACTTGAATTGGGAACCGGGTTAACTTTTATCTGGAAATTAAATATAGCGCTGGAATCAGATGGTGTCAGCTCATTTTTGTAAAATGTTGAAAATGGAATTACTGCTTCATAATTCATAATGCCATTTACATCAAAATTTATAGCTGCTGAAATACCTGAATTGCCAGGAACTGCTAAAGAGATGATTTTCCCAAAACGCGGTTTAAATCCAACCAGCTGAATTTCTGTTGCCTGGGCAAGAAGTTTTAATTTGTAAGCGGAACGGTCGGGTTTTTCACCAGAGCCTTCTTTAGCTTGTGATTTATTTGGTCTCAGCTCCGTGACCGATATATTGCCAATCGGGTACTTAATACTGACGCCAAGGGATTTTTTCCCAAGCGTATCTATTTTGAATTCAAGACCCGAACGCAATATTTTTGTTTGCAGAAATTCATTCGTAATGCTGCAAACAAAATAGAGGTTCTCACGGTCGTTAGAAATATTATAACTGATTCCTGTTTCCTGATCGTAAAATCTTAATGGGTTAGGCCATTCATTTATTTTGCCATCTATCGTTACTTTATTGCTTTGCCAGCCTGATGAATCATATATTTTGCTTGAGCATGAAATTAAAAAACAGAATACAATTAAAGAGGGAATAATTTTTTTCATTTCAATTATATTTAATTTTATGAAGATTCGAGTAAGTCTGGCAACAACTTTGAAGAGAGAGCCGATTAGCTATTCTTTTTTAATAGACAATTACTTTAATATAAATATTCCCGCAGTATCGAATTCTCATATTCTTAAATCCTCTGGCCTTTAAAAATTAAGCAAGAGTCTAACAGGCAATTTTAAGATCAATTATTTATGAAATTTTCATGTTCGATAAATCTTGGCAGAGTAAATATAAAATCACTACCTTTCCCTACTTCACTCTCAACCCAAATTTTACCACCATGTTTTTCTACAAATTCTTTACAAAGCACTAATCCTAAACCTGATCCCTTTTCTCCTGCTAAATCTATTGTTGTATGATGTTGTGAAATATCAAACAGTTTCATTAAATTATCAGGTTTTATGCCAATTCCGTTGTCAGCGACGGATATTGTCACACTTTCAGAATTTTCCGTTGCGCTAATATTTATTGTTCCATTTTTATTTGTAAATTTTATTGCATTTGATACAAGATTTCTGAGTATTACTTTAAGCATATCAGAATCTGCGAAAACAATTATCTCATCTGATGCATTATTATTTATTGTGATATTTTTTGATTGAGCAAGTGGGTTAAAAATTTTAAAAATGTCCTTACTAATATCTGTAATACTCAATTTTTGTGGTTCAAAAGTAATTTTCCCGGATTGCACTCTTACCCACCTCAATAAGTCTTCAAGTAAAGTAAATGTCATTTGTGTTGATTGATAAATATCTTTTACGAAACTTTCAATTTGGTCAATATTGTAATGATGAATGTTTTCCAGTAATAATTCTGAATAACCAAGAATTACGGTAAACGGACTTCTTAAATCGTGTGAAAGAATTGATATAAAACGGTCTTTGTCGACATTTAGTTGAAGTAATTGTTTTTCATATTGCTTTACTTCTGTTATATCTCTGAATACCTTACAAAACAAATTATAATCGATGAATCTGATCGGAAACACTATGGTTTGAATATTTCTTATGTTTTCAGAATTCAATGGAACTATTTCATCATCAATAATCTGATTTAAAACTTCTGGTGTTTGAAAAGTAACAACACTTCTTATTACATTTTCAGTGTGGGTTTTGTCTTTTAATTCAGGTGGTGCAAACCGATATTGAATATCTTCCATATTTTTATTTATGGCATCATCAATGGTTAACCCTGTTATTTTCTCAGCACCCTTATTCCATACTACTATTTCACCTTGCTCATTATAAACAGAAATTCCATCATTAATCTGGTCAATTATTTCTCTAAATTTTGTTTCACTTTCTTTAAGCGCTTGTTCTGCTCTCAATAACTGAGCACCAATTAGAGACGAAACTCTAAATACAATAAAGACAGTTACAAAGACGACCATCAGCAAAATTAATGCTGCTGTCAGTGGTGGATTAATATCATTGAAAGAAAAAACAGTATCTAAAAATCCTTCCAATATAACTATGAAAACAACAATTGGTAAAAACGATTGTAATAGTTGACGTTTGACTTTATTATCTTTTATCAGATTGAATGTCCAATATTTCAATTCGACTAACCTAAGTAATGTGATGCTGAATAACAGGAAGAAGATAGCAGATGGCAATGAAACGGGGATAATATTACTGCCATAAAGAAGCGGTGCTTTATAAAGATATCCTATTAATAAAACTGAAGATGCAAGACATGCAATTAGTGAGAAACTGCCACTTACATATTTGATTATGTCGGAGTTATTATGCCTGATCCCCAAAATGCTTATGCATATAAAAATAAACAACACTGAAGATATTGGTGACATGCGACCTATTGGTACATTCCCGAACATTTCAGGATTTTTAATAAGAATATCTTAGTACATGACAAAAAATATTAACTAATTGATTGTTAATATCTTATGAGATTATTGTTAATAAAAATATGTCCATTTATTTGGATAAAACCTTGATATTCAAT
>PLML01000177.1 GCA_003141525.1 Bacteroidales bacterium | reverse complement strand
AATTTTTGTCATGTACTTAGATGATTACTATAAAATCAATATCATGAAAAAAGCGAAGAAAAAAGAAATATTGCACAAGCTTTACATAGAGTTGGTTAAGCTGCAAAAGAAGATTATTTCATCCGACCTTAAATTACTTGTAATACTCGAAGGAAGAGATGCCGCCGGCAAAGACGGAACTGTTAAAAGTATAATCAGCCACCTCAGTCCACGCGAAACAAGAGTTGTGGCATTAGGCAAACCGTCGGACAGACAGGAAAAAGAATGGTATTTTCAGCGTTACTCTGTCCAGCTACCTGTTTCAGGAGAATTTGCAATCTTTAACAGAAGCTGGTACAATCGGGCCGGAGTGGAAAAAGTGATGGGCTTTTGTGATGAAAAGGAATACGAATTATTTTTTAAAGAAGTGGAATTATTCGAAAAGATGCTCGTGGATGCAGGCTTCATAATTCTGAAATACTATCTCGATATCAGTAATAAGGAACAGGGAAGAAGGCTGAAGGACCGCGAGACCGACCCGCTGAAACAGTGGAAAATAAGTCCTGTTGATAAGGAAGCTCAGAAACATTGGAAAGATTATTCCGAAGCCCGGAATAAGATGTTAATGAGAACCAATTTTAAGCACGCTCCCTGGTTTGTTGTAAATGCAGATAAGAAAAAATCAACGCATATCTCTCTTATAACTCATCTTTTAAGACAGTTGGAATATCAGAATAAGGATAAAAAATTACTGTCACACAATTATGGATTGGTTTATCCTGCCACACCTGAAAATATAAAAGATAAGCTTTACTGAAAAAGAGAACCAGGTATAGTGCAGAAGAATGAAAGAGAATTATAAGAATCCAAAAAACACTGCCGGTCGCTAAGTGTACCTGATGGGTTTTGAAACCTGGTACAAGAATCGGGGATGGTCAAGGTAATCCCATTGCTTAGAATCCTTCAAAAACGCCTAGTCCAAATAATGCAAAATCATATTTTACGGGGTCATCTTTATCCATTTCCCTCAAATTTATATCTAATTCAAACACTGCTTTAGAATCATTCTGATTTCGGGTGATTAATCCAAGTTTTCGGGCTACGTTTCCCGAATGTACATCAAGCGGACACGATAAAATTGAAGGAGAAATTGAATCCCATATTCCAAAATCAACGCCTCTGTTATCTTTCCTGACCATCCACCTTAGATACATATTGATTTTTTTAGCCGCAGAACCTTTATAGGGGTCTGAAAGATGTTTTACAGTTCGTGCAGGATGGGGTAATTCAAAAAATATGTTTTTTAATTGGTGAATTGCCGGTTGTAAAGAGTATTTTGTGCCGTATTTGTTAAAAATATCCTCCAATCCATTCTTTTTCTTATAAATATATTGCAATGCTTTTATGAAGTAAATAAAATCATCCGAATTAAATGTCCTGTGTGCAAAGCCATCTAATATTTCAAGATGATTATCTTTATGGTTCAGAATGAAATCATATGGTGAATTACCCAATAATTCCATCATACGTTTTGCATTTTTGACAATCATTTTCCGATTTCCCCAAGAAATTGTTGCTGCCAGAAAACCAGAGATCTCAATATCTTCTTTTTTTGAAAAGGAATGAGGTATACTAATCGGGTCAAGTTCAATGAAATTGCTATTATTATATCTGTTTGCTTTCTCATCAAGAAACTCCTTCAATTCTGCTTTATTTAACTTCATATAGTTAAATTTATAAGCTGTAAAAATAAATATAATAAAGGGAAGTTGAATAAAGGATTTTGACGATGTCTAATAATTATTTCAGATTTAAGAAGTTCACAATCTATCAGGATAAGTCCGCTTTCAAAGTTGGTACGGATGGCGTACTTCTTGGCGCCTGTGCCGATATTGTTGGTGTCAGAAGTGTCCTTGATATCGGTTCAGGTACCGGGCTTATCTCAATCATGCTTGCCCAAAGGTGTAATGCCGAGATAACAGCTATTGAGCCTGATAGTGAATCCTTCAATCAGTGCTGCGAAAATGTCAATCGTTCCGATTGGAACAACAGGATAAAAGTTGTGCACACCGACCTTCAAAACTTTAATCCTGACCAGGGTGAATTTGACCTGATTGTGACTAATCCACCTTATTTCAGCGATTCGCTTAAAAGCCCTGATCCCTGGAAATCAGCTGCCCGTCACAATGATTCATTACCTACCGGGGAGCTTCTGGAAGGTGTTTTAAAATTCCTGAAAGATAATGGCCGTCTTCAATTAATAATGCCATATGTTGAAGGCAACGTATTTATTGCTGATGCTCATAAATACGGATTGTATTGTAATAGTATATTGAAAATAAAACCATTGCCAACTTCTGAAATCAGGCGACTGATATTGACCTTTAGCCGGCTTCAGAAGAAACCTGTTGAAAGATTCCTCACGATTGAACATGGCAAAAGGCATGAATTTACGGAAGAGTACGTCAACCTGACCAGGGATTTTTATCTGAAGTTCTGATCTAATATTTTTAATTAATGCGTTCGAACAAAAATTATAATATTCAACTACAAAGCAATATTGCGGGCTGAAAGATCATGGAAACATATCGCTTTCCGGCAACCCGAATTCTTCCTTCATTTCGATGCCTTGAGTCTTTAATTCATTAAGAACCGGATTGTAGATCTGAGGCACAACGGGTCTGTGAACACCCTTTATGTCAATCTTATTTTCGAGAATCATTTTAACTGCAATGGAGGCTGGCAGAGCAACTGTCCGGGCAATAGATGTATTTGTGGCAGGAGATCCGAAATCAAGCATCGATGACTTTATAGCCTCCCTGGTCCCATCGGGGTATGATGCAAGAAAGATATGTTGTAAAATAACCATATCGCGCTCATTAACAGTCAGCATCATCTTTTTTATCATCCTGTCAGATGTGATTTCAAAAGGAGTTGTTTCGCGATAATTAAGTTTTTCGTCACTGAAAAAACC
>PLML01000086.1 GCA_003141525.1 Bacteroidales bacterium | reverse complement strand
AAAAGTACTGTCACTCATAGTTTAAAGGATTAATAGTTTAATAACTAACGATCAGTAAATTGAAAATTAAAAAAAGCAAATTAAAAAAAAAATCTTAAAATAGCCAGAGATTGAAATAAAATTAGTGCAAATTATTCAAGATAAGTATATCCATACAGGCCAGAACGGTAATTTGAAAGAAACTCTTTACCCTCCTCAAGAGTTATTATCCCTCCTTTTACTGATGTCGTTACCCATGATTCGACAGTTCGCACCATTTTCTTTGAGTTATACTGAACATAATCAAGCACTTCTGCAACAGTTTCTCCATCAATCACCTGATCGATTTTATATCCGTTACTGTCGACAGAGACATGTACGGCATTTGTATCGCCAAACAGGTTATGCAGGTCACCCAGTATTTCCTGGTATGCGCCAACCAGGAAAACTCCCAGGTAATATGGCTCTTTCCCTTTTAGAGAGTGAACCGGCAGGTGGTGAGATGAATTGCGTGTTGAAATGAAATTATCAATCTTCCCGTCAGAATCGCAGGTCATATCCTGAATAGTAGCAGTGCGTAAAGGTTCCTCATTAAGTCTGTGAATAGGCATAATCGGGAATATCTGATCTATTGCCCATGCATCAGGAAGTGACTGGAACAATGAAAAATTACAGAAATATTTATCAGACAATATCCTTGATATCTGGCGCAGCTCTTCCGGTACATGCTTTGTTATATTGGCCATCTGGTAAACTTTTCGCGCGATTGACCAGAAAAGTCTTTCAATCTGGGCCCGGGTTTTCAGGTCAATAAGCCCAAAACTGAATCTGTCGAGGGCTTCTTCCCTGATTTGCTGAGCATCATGCCATGTCTCAAGCATTCTCGACTGATTAAAGTTATCCCAGAGGGGGAAAAGTTCTTTCACCAGTTCATGGTCATGTTCATTAAGTATGTCTTCAGTGTCCCAGGAAGGAAGGGTTGTCGTTTCAAGAACCTCAAATATCAGTACAGAATGATGTGCAGTAAGTGACCTGCCTGATTCAGTTATGATATTCGGATGAGGAATATTGTTCTTATTACTGGCATCAACAAATGTGCTAATTGAATCATTTACGTACTCCTGTATAGTATAGTTAACACTGCTTTCACTATTTGAAGAGCCTGTACCGTCATAGTCAACGCCCAGCCCCCCTCCTATATCCACAAATTCCACACTAAAGCCCAGCTGCCTGAGCTGAACATAAAACTGAGAAGCCTCCCTAAGTGCAATTTTTATCCTTCGAATTTTTGTGACCTGGCTACCAATGTGAAAATGGATCAGCTTGACACAATCTCTCATCTTGTTTTTCTCAATGTAATCTATTGCTTCAAGCAATTCGCTTGAAGTCAGCCCGAATTTGCTGATATCTCCACCGGAATCTTCCCATTTTCCGCTCCCCACGCTTGCAAGCTTAATCCTGATCCCAAGATTTGGTTTTACTTTCAGTCGTTTTGCGATTGATGTGATCAGCTTAAGCTCATTAAGCTTTTCAACTACCAGGAATATTCTTTTGCCCATTTTCTGAGCCAGTAGTGCAAGCTCAATATAATCTTCATCTTTATAACCATTGCAGATTATAAGGGACTCAGGGTCAGTATTAATGGCAATCACGGCATGCAGTTCGGGTTTGGAACCTGCCTCCAGACCTATGTTGAATTTTTTGCCGTGACTCACAATCTCCTCGACTACCGGTCTCATCTGATTGACCTTAATCGGATAGATAATGAAGTTCTGCGCTTTGTAACCATATTCCTCAGAAGCCGATTTGAAACATTTCGAGATACTGATGATACGATCATCCAGAATATCAGGAAACCTCACCAGTACGGGAGTCGAAACATCTGACAATATAAGCTCATCAAGCAGATCTTTCAGATCAACGGAAAACCCGTTACGCTGTGGAGTAACGATCACATTTCCTTTTTCATTTATGGAAAAGTAATCTACACCCCATCCTTTTATGTTATACAATTCCGCTGAATCTTCAACTCGCCATTTTCTCATGATCAAATATATTGCCTGGTTCTTTCAGTGCCAAAGGTGATAAAAAAATTAAAGATTACAAAACAGGCTTTGTTTTTAAATCTGTGCTATTCAGAATCTTATACACGGGATACGGATTATAACCCATACCCCATTGAGGCACAAGGTAGCGGTCAAAGAAGTTCCAGAATACTAATCCGTCATTCGACTGTGGTTCAAGTAAATATGCAGTCAGGTTTCCAAGTGGCTGAGCAGTTCTGACAACTATTGTGCCGGCAGGGAAATTAATCGCACCATTAATGTAATTCCCATTAATAGTATTTGTATAATGACCTTGGTTTAACCTTAAGGCTCCTTTAAGATCGCTAATTTCAAATTGCTGGACCTCAATTTTAGAATCGGATGTCAGTTTTTCAAGCTTAATACCGTGTGTCTCCATAAGATCAGTTATTGCCGGATCGCTCGTAGTAATAAGGTAGGCAAAGGGAAATCTGACATTTTTTGTCGGATAATAATCAATATAATACGGTACAGTCACATCCTTCTGTCTCTCAGTTCTCCTGTAATTTTTCCTCCCGTTAACATCGTTAATCAACTCTGCCTCATATGTTCTGATAGTGACTTTGTCCGGAGAAGGTCGTACATTGTACTCAATCGCAAAAGAGTCTGAAACTGCAGGATCAGCTCCACGCAAAATTGTCCTTTTATCCGCATCATTTAACATATTTTCAATTTCTGATTTATGAGCTGAGGTATACTCCAGCAAAGAATGTATCAGATAATAGCATCCCATAACCCTCGATTTGAAATCAGCATAAACATAATTTTCATTAAGAATACCCAGCCTGTTCCTTATACCGAAATAGTTAACCATGTAACGTGGTTCGGAAGCATCAAGCACCCATCCCTTTTCCGGTTCCATCATATCGATGAACTCCCCATAGAAACAGTTCTCTATCTTATACTTACCGGATAGCGTTTTCGATATTTCCGGCATCATTTTTTCGCGCATATATGTAATTAAGGAATTATCCCCGTCAGGGTTGACCATCCATGTAAAAGTCGTTGGTTCCACATGATAGGATCCGTCAGTTGTGTGGCAATCCATAAATACAGCGGGATCCCATTTGTTGAAAACGTTGGTTAAAACCCCTCTTACTTCCGGAGATTCAGCTTTCATTGCATCACGGTTCAGATCAAGGAACTGACCATTGTACCTGACTCCGACACCATTCACCGGCCCATTCTGATAGGTTCTGTTAAGGGGGCTTATCTTCTCATTACCATCAGCATTAAACAAAGGACAAACAAGCAGTATAACATTTTTGAGGATCTCAGGGTTTTTCTCTTTTAGTAAATCCCGCACATACATAAGAGTGGCTTCTTTGCCTTCAACTTCACCTGCGTGAATATTTGCCTGGATATACACCACAATTCTTTTGTCCTTTGCAAGTTCCTTTGGAGATCGCGGTAAAGGATTTCCAATAATTAAAAGCTGGATTTCCCTTCCTTCAGCCGTTGTGGCCAGAATCTCTGTCCTTATATAATGTGAGGATTTTCTTAGCTGATCTATGAAAACTCGCACATCACTATAATTTGAAGTTGATTTAAAATCAGATTTTTCCGCAACAGTCTGGAATTTAAGCTGTCCGGAAACATTTATAACGGTTAACAATAATGTTAACCAAAAACTAAACGACCTTTTCATAATGACACACTATATTAACTAATAAGGCGATAAATGTAAATATATTTAGTGTTGTTTGTTCTGATTTAATATTTTCTGAAAAAAAAGTGTTGTGGCCCCAATTTTTTTGAGTCTTTGGTCGAATGTTATGTTCCTTTAAACATCAGAATAATCTACATAATTTAGATTATTTCAAATTAAATACATATCTTGCGCCATTAATTTAAAAATCAGAATAAAATGAACAAAGGAACAGTGAAATTTTTTAATGTATCAAAGGGATTTGGATTCATTAAAGATGCAGATTCGGATAATGAATATTTTGTACATGTATCTGGTCTGAAAGATCAGATTAAAGAGAATGATGAAGTCACATTTGAACTTCAGGAAGGTAAAAAAGGAATTAATGCAGTAGACGTTAGACTAGCTTAGTTTATCCATACAAAGATTTATTATTCAAAGTCCCGCCGTGAGCGGGACTTTTTTATTCTGAATATATTCTAAAATTATATATCTTTTCAGATACACCACAATTATACATTAAATAGCCGAAATCCATTAACCGCAAAGATCGCAAAGGTCGCAAAGAACTTTGAATCCTCTAATAAGGACTTCAAGGCTTCAAGACACAAAGACTTCAAGACAATGTCTTCTATTGTCTTTTCTTTTCTTCTTTTTTAGCTTTTTTTGCGAGGCGCTTCTCTTTCAGAGTCTTAGTTGGCTCTTTTTTGTTCTTTGTCTGTTCTTTAGCTTTTTCGTGTGACATGGCTAATTATTTTAAGTTAATAAAAAGTTACTCCAAATATAAATAAAATCATCAACACTCTTAGCAGGATTCACATTTTGCCAACAATCACCTTTTACAACAACTTCCCGGCTTCCTTATCAATGAACCAGTTAAGCCGGCCATAAACAGGAACAATATAAGTTGCAGGATAATTTAATGCTGATGGATCTTTTTTAAATATTTTTTTAACAATTTCCTCTTTCTTATTCCCCGTCACTAAAAATGTTACGGCTTCGGCATTATTAATGACCTTTACAGTAAGAGATATTCTCTTTTGTTGTGTGAGTGGATGAATAGCTACATCGCATATTTTATCAGAGTACAGTAATCCCGTATGTCCTGGAAATATGGATGCCGTGTGTCCATCTTCACCCAAACCCAGGAGTACAAGATCAAACAAAGGTATCCCGTCTCTTTTCCCGGTATGTAGTGATATTTCTTCCGAATACCGTGATGCTTCCTTTTCAGGATCATCTTCTCCATGTATCCTGTGAATGTTCAGGGAAGGAATTTCAATTTTGCTGAGAAATTTCCTCCAGGCCATTCCAAAATTGCTTTCAGCATTATCAGGTGGAACACATCTCTCATCTCCCCAGAAGATGTGTACATTTTTCCATGATACAGATTCTGCAAAATTTTCTCTCAGGATTGTAAATAATAACTCAGGAGTGGAACCACCGGATAGAGCAACGGCAAAAGTTTTCTTTTTATTAGATGATTCCTTTATCATACGTACCATCTCCTCAGCAAATTTCTCAGCTAATTCATATGGTGAAGGAAATATTTTTACAATCTTATCCAATTGATTAATAACATTTTACTTATCTATTTCATTTTTACTTCAGAGTTTGACTTCGTCGAGGGCTTCGCCATTCATTGAGTTTTCACGGCGTATCACGGAGTCAGAATCTCCCATTCTTACCGTTATGCCGTTATACCGTTGAGCCGTTGTGCTGTTACAATTCACAGTATAGCTCCTCATCCGCGAGGTTTTTACATGGATATCTCCAGGTAAGACCATCGCCTTCAATCAGGTCGTTGGCATGCTCTGGTCCCCATGTACCTGCAGGGTAACCAAACACCTTGATTGACTTGCTATTTGCCCAGGCTTTCTGAATAGGTTCAAGAAATTTCCAGGTTGTTTCAACTTCATCATCACGTGAGAACAGGGTTGAATCGCCAATCATCACGTCATGAAGTAACCTTTCATATGCAGAAGGGACTCTTATATCTGCCAGATCCTTATAATGGAAATCCATATTTACGTTTTTCACATTAAATCCGGCTCCGGGTTCTTTCATATCAAATTTCAATAAAATTCCCTCATCAGGCTGAATACGAATTATAAGCTGATTAGCAGATACTTTACCGGATTCACTCTGAAAGAGGTGATGAGGAGTTTGCTTAAAATGTATGACAATTTCAGTAACACGTGTCGGAAGCCTTTTGCCTGTACGCATATAGAATGGCACTCCGCCCCATCTCCAGTTATTAATAAAAAACTTAATCGCGACGTAAGTTTCGGTGCGGGAATCAGCTGCAACTCCTTTCTCATATCTGTAACCTGTAACGCACTCTCCACGGATAAGAGATCCTGTATACTGGCCTCTGATAACCTGAATAGGAACATCTTCTTCCCTGATTGGCTGTAACGACTGGAAGACTTTTAATACTTCATTGCGGATAGCATCAGCATCGAGCGATGAAGGGGGCTCCATTGCAGTTAATCCGACCATCTGAAGCAAGTGATTCTGAACCATATCCCTCAAAGCTCCTGAAGTGTCGTAATAACCACCTCTCTCCCCCACTCCCAAATTTTCAGCAGAAGTAATCTCTATCCGGTGTATATAATTTCTGTTCCAGAGAGGCTCGAACATGCCATTTGCAAACCTTGTGACCAGCAGATTCTGAACTGTTTCCTTTCCAAGATAGTGATCAATCCTGAAGATCTGATCTTCCGAAATCAGTTCATGCAGAGTCATGTTGAGTTTCCGGCCCGACTCAAGATCATATCCAAAAGGTTTCTCAATAATCAACCTTCGGAAACCATTTTCCTGATTAGTCAGACCAGATTTCGCGAGGTTAACTGCTATGATTTGGTACATACTGGGAGGAGTTGCCATGTAAAAAATAATATTTCCGGCAATGGAATATTTATTACTCATCTCGTTCAATGCTGTTTTAAGCTCTGAATATCCTATCTCAGAATAGTTATCCATAGAATGATAATAAAGATCCCTGGTAAAGTCCTCAACAAGGTTTTTATCAGTAACTTTTTCTTCAGAATATGAGATGATTGCCTCGCTTATTCTCATTCTGAAATCATCATTTGAGAATTTTGTCCTGCCAACACCCAGAATTGCATATTTCTCAGGCAATAGCTTTTGAATCTTCAATGAAAATATAGCTGGCATCAGTTTCCTTGAGGTTAGATCTCCCGATGCTCCAAAAATTACAATTATAAGGTTCTTAGGATTTTCCATTAAGAATCTGGTTATATAATAAGATTAACAATAAGAATATAACTATTGTTTAAATAATTACAAGGTAATAAAAAATGTTTAAAAATAAGTATACGAATCAACCACATAAGTTTAATGTTGTTGAGTTCGACTGGTTCATCGTCTATTTTGATCTGTTCAAAATTATTATGATGAATTTATCCCTGAACTATCGCAATTCTTACATTATGCCATTTCTTTGAAGATTTATATTGCTTAAATCGGAGATTCCACATTTCTCTGCCTGACTTCTGCATGATCTCAGTCGAACGCTGGCGTATTCATTCAGAACGTCAGTGAGGAATCTCACGTGATATTTTCATTGATAGCCAATACATATATTGTATAAAATGGTTAATGACAATCGGCAATACTAACGCTCTCCTTTTATCTTTTGTTAATTGTAAGGTTAACAACTTTTTAAATCTTTTACAGTTTTTTATTAATTTTTTTATTGTTTTTTGCGATAATCTGAAAGATTAAGTAGTATATTTGTCGGTAAATATTAAAGCAAGTGAATAATTTTAGATCCATTATATCACTCCTCATTAAAAGGTTAATTGGAACTGACTGAGAATGGTGTTTGGTATCGGATTAGGGATGACCGTTCTCTCAGACACAGAGAACGGTTTTTTTGTAAAAAACAGAAGAAAAATTAAGGTATTCATTATGAAAAAAGAACGCCCAAAGCAGCAGGGATTGTATCGTCAGGAGTTTGAGCATGGGAACTGCGGGATTGGATTTGTTGCACATCTCAAAGGGAAAAAGTCTCACTCAATTATCAGGCAGGGGCTTGACATTCTTACGAATATGACGCACAGGGGTGCGGAAGGGGCAGATAGTAAAACCGGCGATGGAGCAGGAGTACTTATACAGGTTCCCAGGGACTTCTATCTTATCCAGGGCTATTCACTTCCACCGGAAGGGCAGTTTGGAACGGGTTTGATATTCTTTCCGCAGGATAGATCTGATGCATCTAAATGCCAGGAGATTCTTGTCAATATGATCAGGGAGGAAGGTGTCAATCTGATAGGTTTCCGTGAAGTCCCGCGCAATAACTCGGTTATTGGTGAAATATCCCGGGCAGCGGAGCCCGAAATTCTTCAGATTCTTCTTGGAGCTGATGTTACACAGGAGGAACTGGAACGCAAATTATATATTATTCGTAAACGAACGGAAATTGCAATCCGCAACTCGGATCTCAAACAAAAGAGTTTTTTCTATATACCAAGTCTTTCCACAAAAGTGCTCGTTTATAAGGGTATGCTTACCTCCGCTCAGCTTGGGGAGTACTTTCTCGATCTTAATGATGAGAGATTACATAGTTCAATAGCACTGGTACACTCAAGATTCAGCACAAACACATTTCCAAGCTGGGATCTGGCTCAGCCATTCAGGATGCTGGGACATAACGGAGAGATAAATACTATTAAAGGAAACCGATTCTGGATGGAAGCAAGAGAATCAATTCTAAAATCTGATAAACTGGGTGATCTTACGCGACTGTACCCAATTATAGAACCCGATAAAAGCGATTCAGCATCTCTTGATAATGTACTCGAATTTCTTATAATGAGTGGTAAATCGTTGCCTTATGCTATGTCCGTTCTGATTCCGGAATCAATAAATGATAAGAATCCCATCTCGCCTGAATTGAAGGCTTTTTATAAGTATCATTCTACTTTTCTTGAACCATGGGATGGCCCTGCTTCCCTTATTTTCTCTGATGGACGTTATATTGGCGGGATGCTCGATAGAAACGGGCTTCGTCCTTCAAGATATGTTATTACCACAAATGATCTGATTGTTATGGGATCAGAAGCAGGTGTTCAGACCTTTGCCCCTGAGGAGATAAGGGAGAAAGGTCGTTTAAAGCCGGGGAAAATGCTACTTGTTGATACAGAAGCAGGTAAAGTTTTCTATGATAAAGAACTAAAGGCTGAGCTGGCAGCAGAATATCCATATGGACAATGGATCCAGCAGAATATGGTCAAACTTGAAAAGATTGAGACCGGTCACCAGGAGACAACCGACATGGGAGATGAGTACAATAAATATATAACTGCCTTCAATTATTCAATGGAAGATACTGACAGGATTATCAAGGAGATGGCTGCCACAGGTAAAGAACCAATTGGTTCGATGGGCAATGATGTTCCTGTTGCGGTACTTTCGAGAAAGCCATACAGGTTATTTAACTATTTCAAACAGCTTTTCGCACAGGTTACTAACCCGCCTATAGATCCGATAAGGGAGGAACTTGTTATGACCCTGTCGGGTTACCTGGGATCCTTGCAGCAAAACCTTCTTGAGACATCTCCTGATCACGTAAAAATGGTACGCTTCAGGAATCCAGTTATATCCAATACTTATTTTCAGGTAGTCAAAAACTTGAGATACAAAGGATTTTCAGCGGCAAACCTTCTGTTGCATTTCGACGCCGGAAAAGGAGCTGAAGGTTTACAGAGTGCCGTCGAACAATTATGTAAAGATTCTGAAAAAGCAGTTGATGAAGGGAAAAATTATATCATTCTTTCCGACCGTGGTATTAGTGAAAAAGCCGCACCAATACCATCTTTAATGGCTGTTTCAGCTGTTCATCATCACCTGATTGAAACTCGCAAGAGGATGCAGATAGATATTGTGGTGGAATCGGCTGAACCGCGCGAGGTAATGCATTTTGCCCTTCTTTTTGGATATGGGGCAAGTATTATCAATCCATATATGAGCCTGGCAGTGATTGACAAGCTTATAAAAGACAAGGCAATCCAGCTCGATTATCAAAAGGCAGAGGCAAATTATGTTAATGCAATCAACAAAGGAATCCTGAAGATAATGTCTAAAATGGGAATCAGCACTCTCAGAAGTTACAGATCGTCCCAGATATTTGAAGCGGTCGGTATTCATCCCGATGTTATAAATAAGTATTTTGCAGGTACAATCTCAAGGATTGGCGGCATAGGAATGAATGAAATTGCCGAAGAGGTGCTTATCCCGCATAGAAAAGCATTTAATCAGGAACAACAATCCGAAATACTTACCGAGGGGGTATATTCCTACCGGAAACACGGTGAGCATCACGCGTGGAACCCTGAAACCATCTCATTATTGCAATGGAGTACGGGCACTGGTGATTATAAAAAGTTTAAAGAATATACAAGCCGTGTCAATGCTGATACAGCAAGCCCCGGATTCATAAGAGGTTTATTAAGGATGAAATGCAACCCTATCCCTATCGAAGAGGTTGAGCCAGTTGAACAGATAATGAAAAGGTTTGTTACCGGGGCAATGTCTTATGGTTCAATCAGTCGTGAAGCTCATGAAACACTGGCTATTGCAATGAACCGTATTGGCGGTCGCAGTAATACCGGGGAGGGTGGCGAGGACCCTGTACGTTTCAAACCCCTTGAAAACGGAGACAGTGTGAGAAGCGCCATTAAACAAGTCGCGAGCGGTCGGTTTGGTGTTACGACCGAATACCTTGTTAATGCTGATGAACTCCAGATCAAAATTGCCCAGGGAGCTAAACCAGGTGAAGGTGGTCAGCTGCCGGGGCACAAGGTTGATAAAATTATTGCGAAGACAAGGTATTCAATACCCGGAATAACTCTTATTTCTCCGCCACCACATCATGATATTTATTCTATCGAGGATCTTTCCCAGCTTATTTTCGACCTGAAAAATGTCAATCCAAAGGCTAAGATAAGCGTGAAACTGGTTTCCGAAAGCGGAGTGGGTACTATAGCTGCAGGTGTTACCAAGGCCGGTGCAGATCTAATAACAATAAGCGGATACGAGGGAGGAACCGGAGCAAGTCCATCTTCATCAATTAAACACGCCGGATTGCCTCTTGAACTCGGTCTTGCAGAATCGCAACAAACACTTGTGATGAATAACCTTAGAAGGAAAGTTATTCTGCAGGCTGATGGACAGTTAAAAAGCGGAAAGGACATAATTATTGCTTCCCTGCTGGGTGCCGAGGAATACGGTTTCTCAACATCTGCCCTTGTCGTAATGGGTTGCGTGATGATGCGCAAATGCCATCTTAATACTTGTCCGGTAGGTGTGGCAACTCAGAATGCCGAACTGCGAAAGCGATTCAGAGGAAAAGCCGATAATCTTGTAACGTTTTTCCGGTTCCTGGCGGAAGAGGTACGCGAAGAGCTTGCAGAACTTGGTTACAGAAAGCTGGATGACATTATTGGTCGTTTTGATCTGCTCGAGAGAAATCCTGAGGTGAATCACTGGAAAATTAAAAACCTGGATCTTTCTGGGTTCCTTTCATTACCTGTGGAATCGAAAGAAAACGCCATGCATTGTGTTGATATTCAGGATCATAAAATTGATAAAGTTCTTGATAAAGAGTTGATTTATGAGGCTGAAAAAGCTATATCAGATAAACAACCTGTTATTATTGAAAGGTCTATTCATAACACCGACAGGACAACGGGTGCCATGCTCTCGGGGAAGATTGTAATGCTGTATGGTTCCGAGGGGCTGCCAGACGGTACAATCAAATGCAGGTTTAAAGGGTCAGCAGGCCAGAGTTTTGGCGCATTTCTCTCGCCGGGCATTGAACTTTACCTTGAGGGTGATTCAAATGATTATCTGGGGAAGGGCCTTTCAGGCGGAAGGATTATTGTCGTTCCGCCCGTCGGATCTACTTTTGAACCAGATAAAAATATCATAATAGGAAATACTGTGTTATATGGCGCAACAAGAGGTGAGATATATATTTCAGGTGTAGCAGGTGAACGATTCGGCGTGCGAAACAGTGGAGCGAATGCTGTTGTTGAAGGAGTGGGAAACCATTGTTGTGAGTATATGACAGGAGGACGGGTGGTTGTTCTCGGAACCACAGGAAGTAATTTTGCAGCAGGCATGAGCGGTGGTATTGCATATGTATTTAATGAAAACGGCGATTTTGATTTTTACTGTAATATGGGAATGGTAGAGTTATCGCTGGTTGAAGATTATGGTGATGAAAATGAACTTACTGAGCTAATCTCAAGGCATTATCAATTCACCAAAAGCAAGAAAGCAAAAATGATACTCGATGATATTCACAAATATATACCGATGTTTATCAAAGTTATACCTTATGATTTCAAGAAGGTACTTCAGGAACAGAAACTTGAAGAGCTTAAAAAGAAAATCGCAGATGTTGAGCTTGATCTGGAGATAAGCGCCAGCTAAATTAGCGCAGGGCACCAACCTACGCTAAAGCTTCGGTTGGCAAAGCAGGGCGCACGTGTCCTCCGTAGCTTTAGCGAAGGAGGAGCGCGCAGAACAAAATGAAATTAGAGTAACGAGAAACGCGAAACAAAAAACAATTTATAAAAAGATATTATGGCTGATGTAAGCGGATTTCTGAAGATAAAAAGAAAGGAAGCGGGAAACAGACCTCTTAATGAAAGGATCTGCGACCACAGTGAGGTTGAACAGGTATTGAACAGCGAAGACAGGATGCTTCAGGCATCCAGATGCATGGATTGTGGCATTCCNNTGCTATACAAAGGTGACTGGAAAGCTGCCTATATGAGACTGGCAGAAACAAATAATTTTCCGGAATTTACAGGAAGGATTTGTCCGGCAAGTTGCGAACACGCCTGCGTTCTGAATATAAATATGGAGCCGGTTACAATCAGGGAAAATGAGGTTGCAATTGTTGAAAAAGCCTTTTCTGAAGGATATATTAAGCCTCAGCCACCAAAAATCAGGACAGGAAAGAAAGTTGCAGTGATTGGAAGTGGTCCGGCAGGATTGGCTGCTTCCGACATTTTAAATAAGGCAGGTCATTTTGTAACTCTCTTTGAAAAAGATGAAAAAGCAGGCGGATTATTGAGATACGGTATTCCCGATTTTAAGTTAAGTAAAGCCATCTTGGACCGGCGCCTTGACCTGATGATAAAGGAAGGACTTATTATCAGAACCGGAATGAACATCGGTAAAGACATTACAGGTAAAGAACTTCTTGACCAGTTTGATGCAATCTGTATTGCCATAGGTGCAACGCATCCAAGAGATCTGGTCGCTGAAGGAAGAGAGCTGAACGATATTCATTTTGCAATGGATTTTCTTTCTCTACAAAACCGCGTGAACTCAGGTCAATTAGCTGCCTCAGCTAATCCGATTAATGCTGAAGGTAAAAAGGTTCTAGTGATAGGGGGTGGCGATACCGGTTCTGATTGTGTCGGAACCTCAATCAGGCAGAGAGCTTTGAATGTCACGCAGATTGAGATTATGCCAAAACCACCGCTTACCAGGTCAGATAATAATCCATGGCCATATTTTGGAAAAGTGCTTAAGACGTCTACCTCCCATGAAGAGGGTTGTGAAAGATACTGGAGCCTTGCAACTGTAAAATTTTATGGGAAAGATAACCATGTTACCGGTGTTGAGGTAGAGGATGTTGAATGGAATCTTAAAGATGACACATATACTATGAAAGCTTTTCCTGGTACACGCCGAATTATTGATGCTGATCTTGTTTTACTTGCAATGGGCTTTGTTCATCCGGCTCTTGAAGGGTTGCTTTCCGAACTTGAACTGGAACTTGATCAGAGAAGAAATATAAAGGTTGATGAAAACCAGTTGACAAACAGGCAAAAAGTATTCGCTGCCGGTGATTCAGTAAACGGGGCAACACTTGTTGTAAATGCTATCGCTTCAGGCAGAAAAGTTGCAAAAGAGATTGACAAGTTTCTGCGTAAAGAATAAAATTAAAGATTAAAGGAAACCCATTGACCATAGAGTAGCTCGGGGTTTGACCTCGTCGAGGACTTCGCCGTTCGCAGAGTTGCATCGGAGTAAATATCTGCACTAAAATTGAATCTCTGGATTCCAGATTAATAGGCAGTGTTACTCCGTGATTACTCTGTGTAATCCTATGGTTAAGTTGGAAATTTTTTATTCAGCTCAATACTAAAAACGGTCCCCGCCGTTTTATTGCTGATAAAACTTACTTTGCCTTTCAGATAGTTTTCAGTTAATAGCTTGATACTATAGTTCCCGATTCCTCTGCCATTACCTTTTGTACTAAATGATCTTTGAAACATCTGCATCTGAACATCTTCAGGGATAACCAGGTCGTTTTTCACCCAAAACCTTATT
Organism: Bacteroidales bacterium; assembly: GCA_003141525.1. GTDB lineage: Bacteria > Bacteroidota > Bacteroidia > Bacteroidales > VadinHA17 > LD21. The sequence continues at coordinate 12,413 of PLML01000086.1, read as the reverse complement.
TTTTTATCATGAATTTGAATACCTGTTATAACCGATCCTTTTTGTGGCGTCGATTCAAGTGCATTCTTTAACATATTGATCATTATTCTCTGAAAAAGGACTTTATCGGTTTCAATATCAATATCAGCCGAATTACCGTCAAGAATGATCTGTTTATCTATCCCGATTATATGAGAACTGATTTTCCCGATAGTTGAATTAATGAACTCCATCGAATTAATCGGTTCGATATTAATCTGAAGATCTCCGTTTTCAGCAGCTCTGATCTGCTTTTGCAACATTATTTCTTCAATGATATTACGGCTTGCTTCTTCTGAAAGATTAATCAGTTCTCTGGTGTGTTCGGGGGCTGTTCCTTCTTTTAAAAGTGTCAGTTCTGCATCCGTTCAGATCAATTTATACCTGCTTATATCCATCTGTTTCTATCTTTATTCATTTCACAGGTTAAAACTCCATTTTTGCAGATATATTTGGTTAGCAGGTATATCTGTTTTCAGTTTTATTTAAGCCGGAGATACTTTTGTACCATACACAGAGAGGCACAGAGTAACACGGAGGAAAAAACCAATACTTGATTCTTATTAAACAAGCCTGATTTTTTGGTAAGTTTGTGAACGATTGAACAAGAGGAAAATAAATGAGTAAAAAGAGAATCACTTACATTCATATTTTTATATGGTTGTTTGCAATTTTTGCGAATCTTGCCAATGCAAACTTCAATGGAAATATGTCTCTTCAGCAGATCGTTTCATATATTATTGCGTTCCTGTACCTGATGTTTGTATTTTACCTGTTTTACATTGTTTTAGCACCATCTTTTCTTGACAGAAAAATGATTGCTGAGTTCTTTGGTGTATCTTTTCTCGTTGTTCTGATAATGCCATTTTTCGGATATACAATATTGTACTTTGTAAAAGCAGTTTTTGATGGTTCATTTCGGGATTTCTATCATGGATATTCTGTGAGAATGCATATGAGTGGATATTTTCCTGTTCTCACCGCAGCCGTATTCGGATCTTTCTTCAGAGTAATAATAAACTGGCTTACTACACTAAATCAAAAATCTGAACTAGACAAACAAAAACTGGCTGTTGAACTCGATCTGCTTAAAAGTAAACTCAATCCACATTTCCTGTTCAACACCCTCAACAATATTGATTCCCTCGTACATCAGAATTCTGAAGAGGCTTCAGCTGCTCTGATCAGACTTTCTGATATGATGCGCTATCTTACATATGAAACATCATCAGAGGTTGTCAGCCTTAAGATGGAAGTCGAATATATCTGCAACTTCATTGAGTTATACAGGATCAGAATTAAAACACCTGAAGATATTCGGTTTGAAGTAGAAGGGGACCTGAATGTAATGGTCTCTCCGGCCCTATTTGTTCCTATCATCGAGAATGCTTTCAAATTTGCAAGCTTTCGATCAAGGAAACCATGCATTGACATAAAACTTTCATCATCTGCTGGAATTGTTGTTTTTGAGATTTCGAATTTTTATGATAACGATACGAATATATCAAAAACCGGTCATTCCGGATTTGGCATAATTAACCTGAAGAAGAGATTTGACCTGACATATCCTGACAAGCATCAACTGATTATTGAACAAGAAGATACAATATACCACGTAAAACTTACAATCGACACTAATGCAGATTAACTGTATCGCAATAGACGACGAACCTCTGGCTTTATCAAAATTAGAAGGTTTTATCAGTAAAGTGCCGGATCTGAATCTGCTCAGAACTTTCGACAATGCAATTGAAGCTATCGGATGGCTGAAAGAAAACAATGTCGATCTGATTTTTCTCGATATTCAGATGGAAAAGCCGACGGGTATCCAATTCCTTGAGGCGACAGGACAAACTTCGAGGATTATCATAACTTCCGCTTTCGATCAGTATGCGATTAAAGGATTTGAGCTTAATGTAACTGATTACCTGTTAAAGCCTTTCTCTTTCCAGCGATTTGCTCAGGCTGTCAATAAAGTGATGGAGCACTTTTCTCATAAACCTGATAATCAAAAGAAAAGTACTGACATAGATAGTTTTATCTTCGTGAAAACGGAGTATCGCCTTGAAAGGATTGATCTGGATGATATTCTATATATTGTAGGGATGAAAGATTATCTGAGGATCATCTGTACCGGCAAGAAGATTATGACGTTACAGAGTTTCGCAAAGATTGAAAAAAGTCTGCCGGCAAATAAATTCTGCAGGGTTCATAAATCATTTATTGTTGGACTGGATAAAATAAGGTCAGTTGAAAGGGGTGTCATACTGATAGCTGACCAGAGAATCCCGGTCAGTAACACTTATAAGGAAAACTTCTTTTCTAAAATCAAATTATAAGTACTTTTCTCAGTGGTCCTCTGTGCTTCCCTGCTACCGGCAGGCAGGTCAGTGAACATCTGTGTAAGTTCTTCTATTTTTATCTTCACAGAGAGAAACTGAGTAACACAGAGAGCCAAAGTTATCTCTTTTTACACACTACGAATTTAAGATTTACCGGTTTCTCTCCTTCTATAAATTTGACAGGCTCTTCAATATCTTTGCACTCTATTATTCCAAATTCTGAAAACTCTTTTAAAACTGAATCTGAGTCGTAAAAAAATACTTTTAATCCTTTTGCGATCGCGTACCTGTCTTTGCTGATATATTTTCCATTTCCGAATAAACTGTTTTCTTTCGAAGCAACAACAAATATCATCAATCCGTTTTCATTTAATTGATTATAACAAGATTTAAGAAAATTCCGGCGTTCCCTCTTATTTAATAAATGTATTACGGCGTAACAGAAAATCCCTTCATATTTCTCATTGTCAAAAGGCATTGATGTTACCGAACCGTGATATATTGTGCACTCAATACCGCTCAGCCTGGCTAACTTAATTGCTGTCCCCGAAATTTCTATTCCTGATACTCTGAAACAATTATCAATGAATAATCTGGCATTCCTGCCATATCCGAATCCGGGTATAAGTATTCGATTGATCTTTTCAGATTTGAATAATCCGAGGGCAAATTTTGAAGAATCAGCCGGTTCTGATTTCCACATGGCCCCTTCATTTCTAAACCGTGATTCCCAGTATTCCGTCATAATTAAAGAAATTTCTTAAATGAAAGAGACATGACAAATGCCCGCACTATCACGAACAATCCTTTCTATTTCTTTCTCAGCAGTTTATAGTCAACTGTACCAACTTTTATTATTTCATAATTGGTTCTTAGAGTATCTGAATAAAATTCATTTTTAATCAGCAGGAAATCTCTTTTATTTTTGAGATCAGGATCTAAACTTATATTTTCAAACCTGCCAAAATAAGCATGAAGGCTAAAGTCGCTGTCCATTTCAGGATTAATGTTGATTATGCTTCCCTTTGGGATCTCGGGAATAAGAGCGTAAATGTCCTTTATCTTGACGGAGTCCCTGCTAAAGCGATCAGAAAAATAAACTGAGAGGACAATGCCTGAAAAAAACAACAGATAACCTGTCCATTTAAATATAAAAAACCATTTTGACTCATAATTGATCTTAAGAAAAAGATAATCAATTGAGGGATATACCAATATACCGGCCCCTATTGCAAAAAAAGGGTAAGCTGGAATTATATAAAATCCACTCTGTTTCATGCTAATCATTATTGGCAAAACCCCTGTCAAACCCAGGATTACAAAAACCAATGCTTTTTTAATATTTTCTTTAGGCAATATCGACGGGGTTTTTCTGATATATGCCCTGATCAAAAGCAAGCTGCTCAAAACTGCAGCCGGGACCAATTCAAATAAAAGCCTTTCTACAATATAAAATCGTGAATTGACTGTAACAGCGTGTCTTATACTATCAATTACCTGGTTATCAATATACTTATGAAGGCTAACCCTGGCTGAAGCCGATACAAGACATACCAGGATCAATGGAGATATAGTGAAAAAAATAAGCCCGGCACTATCGATGGCCATTTTGCTGCATGATTTCTGTTTAAGAATAAGCCATAACAGGAATGGAAATGTCCATGGAAAGAATGCGACAAATCCTTTTGTCAGAAAGCCCAGCGCCAGCATAAACCCTGACAGAATAATAAAGATATACTTTTTGCTGTCCTGATTTATCAGATAGAACAAAACTGAAAGCGAGGTGAAAACGGTCATTGTGTTTTCAAGTACGTTATTATAAGATGCCCAGAATACTGTCGGAGTTATGATCCATATAAACAATGGTAACCAGCCATGCCTGTATCCCATAGTTTTCCAGATTCGCATTATTACAAATCCTGCAATGGCAATTGTGAAAAGAGAATATATTTTATCAACATAACGACTCTCTCCCAGAAGTGCATAAAATACACTCTGGATTCCAAATGCGAGCGGAGGGTGTTCATGAAAGTCAGACCAGGTAGATGAAAAATATGGATTCCAGAAAGTTCCGAGGCCGTCAGCCAGGTTTTTTGATACAGTTGAATAAATCACTCCATCGAGGAACATGCCGTTGGAGAAAATGTCCTGACAAACAATAATTAAAAAAACACCCACTACAAATAGATAAAATGAAAGTGTTTGAGAAATTTCAGAAGACTTTTTCATTTTCATCTTTTCAGGTGAAATCTAAACAGTACGACCTGGCTCATCTAAATAAAGAGGAAGAAGAAATTTGAATGTACTCCCTTTCCCTTCTTCGCTTTCAACCCATATCTTTCCTCGGTGTTTCTCTACAAATTCTTTACATAAGAACAGTCCAAGTCCTGTTCCTTTCTCATTATCAGTACCGCGGATCGAAAGGCTGGCATCGATTCTGAAAAGTTTTGTCATGGTTTCTTCTGACATTCCGATTCCGGTATCTGATACTGAAATTTCAACCTGATTATTACGTGTTACGGTATTTACCTGAACCTGACCATTTATATAAGTGAATTTAATAGCATTTGTAATAAGATTACGCAATATTGTTCTGATCATATTTTTATCCGCCACGACAGTTAAATCATCCGGGATATAGCTCTTAAGCTCAATTTTTTTCCTGGTCGCCATATCCTCTGCCATAACAAATTCTTCCTTTACAAGATCGTTTAATACAATTGGGACAGGAATAAATGTAAGTTTACCACTCTGTGAATTTGCCCATTCAAGCAGATTTTCAAGCAATCTCAATGTTTGAACTGCAGAATTATTTATCATAACTGTATATTCATAAAATGTAGCAGAATCATTCAATTTTATAGACTCTTTCATCATTTCGCTGAAACCAATTATAGTATTGAAAGGGTTCTTCAGATCATGAGCAATAATTGAAAAGAATTTATCTTTTGATGCATTGAGTTCATGTAACTCAGCAGTCTTTTCTGCTACTGATCTTTCAAGAAGGATCTTTTGTTCTCTCAATCTCCGGATACGCAATCTGAAAATTGAGATTACTATAATGATTATAACCGTCAGAATAATGGTTTTAAACCACCAGGTTTTCCAGAAAGGAGGCAGGATAACTATTTTTAAAGAAGTTCCCTTTTCATTCCAGACTCCATCATTGTTTGATGCTTTCACCCGAAAAGTATAATCACCAGGGTCAAGATTGGTATAGGTAACATATCGCCGGGAGGCATCTGTGTGATTCCAATCTTTTTCAAAGCCTTCCATGATATAAGAATATTGATTCTTTTTGGAGTGGATATAGTTAATAGCGGCAAATGAAAATGAAAAGACTGACTGGTCCCAATTCAGTTTAATCTCTTTTGCTTCACTGATATGAGTCTGAAACTGTGATCCAGGAACTCCATAAACAACTGGCTTATTGAATATCTGGAAATCTGTGATATAAACAGGAGGTATGAAAGTATTATCTTTCAGGCTGTCAGGATTAAAAGAGTTGAAGCCGCTATAGCCCCCGAAATACATTTCACCTTCACGTGTTTTGAGAAAAGATTGCTGATAAAACTGGTCACCCTGCAAGCCATCCTCCTTTGAATAATTTCTAAAACTATTAATTTCAGTATTCAACCTGGTGAGACCATAGTTGCTGGAAATCCAGATATCACCATTATTATCCTGAGTGATTGCCTGAATCCTGTTGTTGGGCAAGACATTGGTTATATCATACGTTTTAAGAATGGTTCCATCCTGATTACATTTAAATAATCCTTTTGTATTGCTTCCAACCCAAATATATCCTGACTTTTCCCGATAAAATGACCCGATGTCATTATCAGGGAAATGTAACACCTTAAAAGTTTTTGTTGATCTGTCAAAGAGATCCAATCCATTCTGCGTACAGATCCACATTTTTTTTTCCTGATCTTCAAAAAAGAACCAGCTATTATTTCCGCTGATCGAACCGGGATTATTGGGGTCGGGTCTGAATCGGGTGGTAACTCCCTTTCCGATTTCAAACAGATCAATTCCGACATTATAAATACTTATCCACAGGGTATTGTTATGATCTATCAAAAGATTCCAGATTGTTTTATTGGATATACTTGAAGGATTTTTAGTATCAGGCATATAATGAAAAAATTTCCCTGTTTTCCTGTCATAACGGTTAAGCCCGGCATCCCAGGTTCCTATCCACATATCATGGTCTTTATCTTCAGCAATTCCACGTATAACATTCCCGCTAATGCTAAATGGATTTGCCGGATCATGTTTATATATCTCAAAATTACCGGTTTTCGGATCTAAGATATTTACACCGCCGCCATCTGTCCCAACCCAGATAAAACCAAGATGATCTTCATAAAAATTGGCAGCAAAATTGTAAGACAACGATTTTGGATTATTACTGTTGTGTGTAAATAATTTAAACCTCTCTTTTCTGGGATTAAAATAATTTATTCCTCCTCCTGAAGTACCAATCCAAAGAATTCCTTCCCTGTCTCTGTAAAAACACCATATTCCATTGCTGTTCAGTCCATCATCATTTGTATCCTTATACATTATATAATCAAAGGTTTTGGATAACTTGTCGTAACGGTTTATCCCCCCCTGGTCAACCGCAAGCAAAAGAAAGCGGTCATCTTCAGGAATAATGTCAAGCACGAAATTCAGGTTAGTTCCTTTTCCATCACCTTTTAATCCGAAATGTTCAAACTTATTAGTTGCCGGATCATATGAAAAAAATCCGTTCCCATCCGTCGCGATCCATATCTTATCCTTTCTATCAATATATAGGCTTTTGTAGCTATAGTTGCCGAAATCAACTGACGGATCCTCAAATTTGGTAAACAAAGCTGTTTTAGGATCAAAACGAATTATTCCCGGGCTTAATGAACCTATCCAAATATAGCCTTTTGAGTCCACAGCAGCCATGCGGGAAGGACGGACAGATAAGCCACGCCTGAGTAATTCAAATGGATATCTTGTAAAGCTTTGATTGTCAGGATCCCACTTATTCAAACAGCTTCCATCTGTTACAACCCACAGATTTCCATCTTTATCCTCAACAATACCTGTGATGCAATTACTGTTTAAACTATTATTATTAGCATTATTTTTTCTAAATGTTTTGAATTTATCTTTTGAAGAATTGTACAAATTCAAACCGTCATATGTACCAACCCAGAGATTTTCTTCCCGGTCCTCATAAATGCACGTTAAGATATCACTACTAATCGATCCTATTGTTTTATCAGCATGCCGGTACATCTTCACCTGGTAACTGTCAAATTTATCAAGCCCAACATCAGTACCAATCCAAAGATAATCCTTACTGTCTTTATAAATACACCTTATCCGGTTGCTGGACAGACCATCGTCTACGGTCAGATGATCAAATCTTGAATATTGTCTCTGGGCATATGTCTGGCAAATTCCGCAAGAGCATAACAATAAAATCATAAAGTACCGACCGAAAGAATTAATTTCCTTTATTTTAAGACTTTTAAACACAAACAGGTTCTCTATTAGTATATCGTGTAGAATAGTAGTAAAAGCTTTAGAATTTTAAAGATATAGTATTTTAGACAATATTTTCTTCAAACGGAAGGAAATTAGAAGCCAGGGTTATTTAATTGAACAGATTATGGTTAAGCTCCGCTCAACCGGAATCTCAACCCGTATGGGTTATTGTGGATGGAAGGACTAGTTTAAAAACGCTCCCTTTACCATATTCACTCTCAACCCATATCTTTCCACCATGCTTTTCAACAAATTCTTTGCAGAGGAATAACCCGAGTCCGGTCCCCTTTTCATTTTCAGTACCGCATATGGAAAGGTTTGCATCTATTCTGAAAAGTTTTGCACTAGTTTCTTTTGTCATTCCAATGCCGCTATCTGATACTGAGATTTCTACCTGATTGTTGATGATCATAGACTTAATTTCCACTTTACCGTTTTTATGAGTAAACTTTATAGCATTTGATATCAGATTTCGCAATACGGTTTTGATCATATTTTTGTCTGCTATAATCGTTAAGTTATCATTGAAGGAGTTTTTAAGTTCAATGTTCTTCTTTATCGCCATGTCATTTAACGTACCAAATTCTTCATTAGAGAGTTCACGTAAGTTAATTGGCACCGGGTTAAACGATATTTTTCCTCGCTGTGAATTTGCCCATTCCAGAAGGTTTTCAAGTAACCTCAGTGTCTGAACAGTAGAATTATATATCATTCCAGAATACTCATCAATTGTTTCAAGGTTACCTGATTTTATTTCGTCTTTCAGCAATTCGCTTAAACCGAGAATGGTATTGAAAGGGTTTTTCAGGTCATGTGCAATTATAGAGAAGAATTTATCTTTTGAGGCGTTGAGTTCATACAATTTATTATTCATTTCTACAAGCTCTTCTTTTTGAGACAATAATTCTTCACTCTGATTTTCTATTTGCTTTTGCCGTTCTTCAAGCAGGGTATTTGATTTATTAAGTTCTTCTGCCTGTTTAATTAACATATCGTTTTTTTCCTGTAATTCGGTAGTTTTAATTATCACTAGTTTTTCAAGCAGAATCTTCTGATTTTTTAAACGCCGGACTCGTGAAAGAAAAATGAAAACAAGCATGAAGATTATTGTTGAAATCAATAATAATCTGAACCACCATGTTTCCCACCATGGAGGTAAAATGATTATTGGTAATGAAACTCCTTTTTCGTTCCATACTTCATCATTGTTGGATGCTTTTACTTTAAAAGTATATGTACCCGGGTCAAGATTGGTATATGTGACATATCGTCTGAAGGCATTGGTATAATTCCACTCTTTCTCAAAGCCTTCCATAATATAGGCATATTGATTTTTCCCCGGATAAGTATAATTGATGGCATTAAATGAAAATGAAAAGACAGATTGATTCCAATTCAGTGTAATTTCTTTTGCTTCATCTATGTGTGTCTGAAACTGGGCTCCGGGACCTGTATAAATCACCGGTTTATTGAATATTTGGAAATCAGTTATATATACGGGAGGGACAAAGTCATTATCTTTCAGACTGTCCGGATAAAAGGAGTTAAAACCATTGTATCCGCCAAAATATATTTCTCCTTTACGCGTTATCAGGAATGATTGCTTAAATTGGTCGCCTTGTAAACCATCCTCTTTCGAATAATTCTTGAATTTCCGAGTTTTACGATCAAACCGGCTGATACCACCATTGCTGGATATCCAGATATTGCCACTTTTATCCTCAATAATTGTCTGGATTCTATTGCTGGGCAAACCGCTGGAAATATTATAGGTATATATAATGGTTCCGTCAGGCTTACAAAAATATAATCCATTCGCATTGGTGCCTACCCATAAATTCCCTTCCCTGTCCTTACAAAATGCAGATATAACATTATCTTTAAAAAAATATTTCTTTAATGAATTTGTTTTGCTATCATAGAAGTTTAGTCCATTCTTCGTAGAAATCCACACATTTTTTTCAGAATCTTCAAAAAATACCCAATCTCTTTTACCAATAATCGCTTTGGGGTCATCGGAGTTGGTTCTGAACCGTCTGATCACACCCTTGTTTTTGTCAAATAAATCAATACCTACATTAAAAGTGCCTAACCATAATGTATCATTTTTATCAATAGCAAGATTCCAGATAGTTCTGCCTGAGATACTTGATGGATTATTATTATCAGGCATATAATGAATAAATCTTCCGGTTTTTCTATCATACCGGTCAAGACCGGCATCCCAGGTTCCAATCCACATATCATGATCTTTATCTTCAGTAATACATAGTATAGCATTACCGCTTATGCTATAAGGGTTGGAAGGTTGATGAGTAAATATCGTAAATCTACCTGTTTCAGGATCATAGATATTAACCCCGCCTCCATCGGTACCTATCCAGATCAAACCCTGATGATCTTCATAAAAACAATTGATATTATTATACGATAACGAATTTGGATTACTGCCTTTATACTTAAACATTTTAAACTTATATTTTTTAGGATTATAATAATTGATCCCTCCGCCGGAGGTCCCTATCCATAAAATTCTTTCCCTGTCTTTATGAAAACACCAGATTCCGTTGTTATTAAGTCCTTCATCATTTGTACTTTTATACATGAAATACTCAAAAGTTTTAGTTATTTTGTTAAAACGGTTTATACCTCCCTGATCAACCGCAAGCAATAAATGTTGTTCGTCTTCCGGTATGACATCGAGAATAACCTTTTGATTAGTACCTTTACCGTCGCCTTTTGATCCGAATTGTTCAAACTTATCGTTTGCCGGATCATAAGAAAAGAATCCGTTACCATCTGTTGTAATCCATACTTTGTCCTGATTATCAATATATAAGCTTTTAAGACAATCGTTCCCGAAATCAATAGTCGGGTCGTCATATCTTGAAAATATTCCGGTTTCAGGATCAAACCTATAAATTCCCCGACCGATGGAAACAACCCAAAGGAATCCTTTTGAATCATTTGCTATCATCCTGGCAGGACGAATATCCATATCATCATGCTTACTTTCAAATTGATATCGGATAAAATTCTGAGTTTTAGAGACCCACTTATTCACGCAGTTTTCCCCGGTTACAATCCATAGGTTTCCATCTTTATCTTCGGTAATACCACTAATGTAATTGCTGTTAATACTGTTTTTATCACCAGGATTGTTTTTAAAAACTTTAAAATTATCTTTAACAGGATCAAATAAATTTAAACCATTGACAGTACCAAACCATAGATTTTTTCCTCTATCTTCATAAATACATAGTATATCATTACTGCTGATTGAGCCGGGCTGATTTTTATCAAATCTGTATTTTTTAATCTCATAGCTATTATATTTATCAAGGCCATCCCCGGTGCTTATCCAAAGATAATCTTTACTATCTCTGTATATACATCGTATAAGGTTACTCGATAAACCATCATCGANNGAGCTGTGACTGCAATTGAACAATTGCCACAAGAAAAAAGAATGAAATCACAAAAGTCCGTCTTATGGTATGATACCTGAATAATGTGAGACTGTTTAAAATAGCCACTGCTTTGTAGTATTTTGAGCAGATAATACTAAAGAATTCAGAATCTTAAAGATACAAAAAGTTAACCAATAAAACATGTTTCTTAAAAACTTATAACTTGAAATGAGTATATAAACTCTAATATAAAATTACATTCATGCATATTTGTTCCCTTTTCAGAATAGTTCAAACAGAATATATATTTCTTTTTCGCTAATCTTAAAAGTCAGTACATTTAACACTGAATCTACTTTGTTTTTATTTCATTATTACAGTATGCTAAACAGGCTCCTTTCCCTTTGTTTATTTTCTTCATTATCCCTGGTTTGCCAGAATATACAAAGTCAACCAGTTGATTCATCATCTTTTAGTATGGTCGCCCGACAGAGTTTCTACTCTTTTGAGAAGAGTGGTGAATTTCTTCTTCATGTACCATCTGCTTTTTCGAAAAATCATTTATCAATCGTTCTTAAGATCGGAGACGAAACTGTAGGTTCATGGAATGGAATACAAGGAAAGAATATCCTGAGGTTGCCATTTTCACTGAACCTGATACCTTCTGTTTATAAAGCAGAAGCCCGGATAAATTTATCAGCCGTTCAGGGAGTTAAATACATCGCGAAAACTTATCTGGTTGTTCTTCCTTATAAATCAAATGAAGTAAAAACCGACAGACTCACGGGAGGACTGATAGTGAACAAGCTACCATTTTTCCCTTTCGGTTTCTATTGTTATTCTCCCGTTTATCCGTCGCTTCCGGAAGAGGAAGTAGTAAAAGGATTTAACATGATGTCTCCCTATCAGAAGATCGTGCCAGAGACTCTTAAGGAAAGAAAAGCTTATATGGATCGTTGCGCCGAACTTGGAATGAAGGTACATTATAACCTTCTTTCAGTATCAGGTGGCGGTGGAGTAGGATCTAAGATAGAAGGTATTAGTGATGAAGAGAAGAAAGAAAGGCTGATCTCTGAAATTAAAGCCTTCAGGGATCATCCGGCTTTGCTTGGCT
>PLML01000002.1 GCA_003141525.1 Bacteroidales bacterium | reverse complement strand
TTTCATAGCACCGTCCGAGTTATAAGCCGTTTTTTATGTTTCTTACTAATCCAGATAAAAAGTCAGATTTGTCTCGTTACTTGGAATTAACTAAAAGGTAGGAAATTATCTGATATAAATTAATCAATTACTCTCTTATACTTGGCTTTTGCTCTTATTTTTTCTTTTAATTCTTGGACATTAGATTTTACCAAGTAGTCATTAATTACATTTTTTAAATCATTATTTTTATTGTTACAAATCCATAAATTATATCCAATAATATATGACCAATGATAATCTTTTAATGGTTCGGATAAAATTGAATTTGAGTATTCAATAATATCTTTCACCTCTTTACAATTATTATATTTTACATGTTTTTGTTCGAACAATCTATAGTCTAAAAAACCTGAGAGCGCTGAATGATAAATACAATCTAGTTTTAATATTTCATTATCATAATTAAATGAATCCACTAGTGAAGAATAGCGATTTTTAATTAGACTTAAATTGTTTCTCGTGCTTATAAAGAAATCATTGTAAAAATGGTACTTCAAAACCTCTCTATATATTTTTACGAATTCGTAGTCAATTGAATACCCACTTCTAAATTTATCCAAGATTTCTAGATCGGCTAAATAATTCAAATAGGTTTTATGAATTAATGTGTCAATAGGGAACCCTTCTTTATCCATATTATTTTTCCAACTATTTCTTTTATCTACGACTGTCCCATAATAAAAATTAACAAAATAATTTTTTTGAGATCCGTTCCCATTAAATACAAGTTTATTATCTTTCTCTGTAATTGTAATTGAATCCTTCGGTTCAAAAGCAATATATACTTTTTTAGAGCCTAGGTTAATATAATTGAAATATAATAATCCCTGAACATTGTCAACTTTAAATTCAAATTCACCATTTTTATCTGATTTTGTTTCATAATTATCAAGTCTTTGGAGGGATGTGTTTTTTGAGAATACTATATCATCATCTCGTGAAACAAATAAAGTTACTTTCCTATTTTTTCCATTCTCAAACTTTCCTCTGATTACAACACTTTGACATCCAGCATTGTATTTAATAAAAATGGCTATTAGTATGAAGATTAATCTAAACATAGCTATTTGTTTTTGTTTGATTTTACGATGCATAAATTCAATATTATAGAAACTGTCAAGAAAATCCAAATCAATACCAAATCTGTAATACGGAACCCGATGCCTTATAACGGGAGTCTGTATAATAACCTATGTCTATTTTTCATTTAAACCAGATTTAACGATTTCTTCTTACTCCAGCGGTTTGGTCAGTCGTCGTCTGGTCAGGATTATGCTTTTCATAGCACCGTCTGAGTTAGCACAAGTACTTTATTTCAGTTTATTGTCATGGTTGTCTGTCAAGGAGTTTTTTGAAAGTTGGAGTCATTAGCTATTAGCACTTACTTATTCGATATTACTTTTACCAAGATTGCAATCTTGGCATAATGTCTGCAAATTAGAAATTTCAGTTAAACCTCCCTTACTCCAAGGCTTAATGTGGTCAATATTTAGGACAATATATTGATCTTTGGCGGGGCTTGCACCACATTTTACACAAGAAAAGTTATCTCTTTTTAGAACTTGGAAACGCAACCGTAGTGAAGGGTCTCTGTTATTATTAACTGATATCTGAGTAATTCTATTTTTTATGGGAGATATTTCTTTACTGTTTGTGTATTCAATAAATTCTTTTATTGCATTGGTCCAAGAGATAAAACGTCTTCTATAAGATCCTGAAGAAATTTCTGAATCAACTGTATTCAGATCCCTTCGTGTAGGTTGAGCACCTTTTTTCTGCCAAATATTTAGAATGTTCTCGAACAGTTCTTCATCCGAATAGTTGATAATGTTTGATAATTTTAAACCAGCTTTAAGTAGAGCTTTATTCCAAGTGCCAAAATGTCTTATAAATGTTGAGCAGTCATATTTGCCATGTTCGGTATAAAGTTTTTGAGATAATTTTTCTGTGTTTAAGTTTTTAGCAACCAATTGCAAATCTTCAATCAGCTCTTCTGATGATTTTGGTGTATTTTTAGGTGACGAGTACTGAAATTTATTCATATTTTGATTTTAATATTAAAGGTTACTCTTTCCTTCTTTCATATATTTAGATTTAAGGTCTAATTTTAATCATTACGGTTAAATCCTTTTAAACAAAAGTCTTTAAAATAATATGTCTCAAGACAATTCTTTTGATAATCGAAAAAACTTTGTTCCATTATTTTTAACTTAGGATATTTCAAAAGCTTTAAATAAGCTTTATCCCATGCTTCAATCTCTCTATTAATACTTGGTATTTCCGGAATACCTGATAAGCAATGACCATATTCATGTAAAATTTCCCAAATTATATGTTCAGGCTTCTTAATATCCTTGTTTAATTTTAATCTAATATGTGGCTTATTTTCTCCTGTTTTATCAGTTTCAATCATTGTTTCAGGACAACAATAACATGACGAAATATCAAATTTGTTACCTTTTTTTATATTATTGAGTATCCTTAATATTATATCTTGGTAATCTTTTGTCCCAATTTTTTTGCTAATTTCTTTTGCAAGTTGAGTAGATTTATTTATATCCATTGTCACTATGATTTATATATTTAAGTTCATTACAATCTTCTTTTGACTTCACTTACAAATCTTCCCCAATCTCCTTTTTTGTCCAAGAAAAAAGCACGTTCTTCTCCGAAAGTAGATACCGTCTCCAAACGATAAGGTTTGTAAGTTTCGCTCCTTGTCAAATAAAAATATTCCCATCCTCTTTCTTCAACCTTTACCCGATATTTTTTGTATTTTTCTACGTCATTGCCGAAAGAACCGAGAGCCTTTATTTCAATGGCTACTTTACTTATCACTAAATCAATTTTGACTCTACCAAATAGAGTAACCTGCTCGTTTACAATTGGGGTAAGTCCAATTGATTCCAACTCTTGCAATATACAATAACGAATTGTCTGTTCATAAACCCATCCATTCAATCCTTTGATATTTGGTTCTCTTCCTTCTGCGATCGGCACTGAAGCAAGTCGTTTATGTGTAATGTTTAAATTTTTTTGATATAGTTTTTCTATGGTCTCTTCATCATATTTCATGTTTTTAAATATTATCTTAATTACTTTTCATTTTATTCGATTTATCTTATGGCTATATTTAGGAGCATTTTTTTTGTCATTGAACTCAGGTAATTTTTGATGGTTTTTAACATATTCAGCAAAGGAGACATACTCAAGTTTTGCTACTTCCCCCATAATTTTTAGGTCTTTTGGACTATGTGAGGCAACATCACATTCAAAAAACCAAATGGAAACATATAACTTTGTAACGAGTGATTGATAATCACTAAATTTGTATCTAAATCTATCAGCACCTCCATGCCCTTTTTTACCAATAATTGTGTTATCAAATTGCTGAAGGCGTCCAATTAGGCCAGCTTTAGAATTAGTCATACCTATATATTTAATTTCAGGTATCCAATCAAACCTCTTATCTTTAAGGTTGGCATCTGAAACAGCTAGACAATAAACTCCAGGATATTTACGTCCTTTCAAATTGTTCCTTGTTTTCCAAGGACACCAATTGCAAAATTCATTTTTCAGCAACAATGTAATGTGTTTGATGAGTTCAACATATGAATAGTTTAATAATGAGTCTACTTTATTTTTCAAAGTAATAAGAACTATTATATAAGTTTAATTTTAACGCAATGAACTTCTTCTCCTCCTGCAATATTTCTTAATTTTCTTCTAACCTCAACGTATTCTATATAAGGTACTAAATGGCGAATACTTTGATAGAGTGGTCTAGTCATAAGAGCTTTATACTGTGGTGACTTATCTTTATCCTTAATAGCACCCTGAAGACGGCATGCAACATTAATAGCTCGCCCAACATACTCTATTCTATTGTTCATTAAGATTTTTACAAGCGAACCACGGTCAATCCCAAATGTTAAACCAGAGATAGCAGGTGGTGTTTCAAGAAAATCTTCTATTTTTCTTTTGTATCTCACTTTGAATTGGTTACAAAAATCTTCTAAAAAACTAATTAAATTATCTCCGGGATAATTATAGTCAAATAATAGAAGCCACCCATCTCCAGTAAACTTGTAAATGGAGAAATCCATTTCATTCGATTTTTTTGTTAGATAATCTTTCATCCAGATTAGAAAATCCCTCCATTTTATAATGTTTTCGGTTTTATGCAAGTCTTCGATGATTGCTGTCGAAGAACAAATGTCAAATGTGACAACAATTTTTTGTTCCACGTTTGGAATGTCTTTTTCTGTAGTCATAGTAATGGTTTTGGTTAGTATTTATTGGCGCTGATAATTGACCAAAATTGTTTGAATGTTTTTGTTATTTGTGTCTAATTCTCGAATATTTGCCAGTTATCTTTAAATGGTGCTAATGGACCATAGTTTATAGCAGGCATGTTACTTGGTTTATTTGGATTCCTATAAGATGATCCGAAGAATTTATCAATATCTTGCATTATTTCTTGACCAGAAATGATGAAGAATTCTTCGGATTGTTCAAAGTCATTAAGGAAAATAAAAACGTAAATATGATCAGGCTTAAGATTATCTTTTTTCAGGAGAAAGCAGTTTTTGTGTCGTAGTGTTTTTACTTGTACAATATATGATTTGTCGTTTTTAGGATTGTAAACTAATACATCAATTGCCTTTGCATTGCCGAACGTAACCGATGCTTGATAGCCACGCTTAAATAATTTCCCGACAGTAAGGAATTCCCCGGCCATTCCGGTAAGTTGTTGATCTTGACTATAATTTTTCATTGCAATATTACTTTTTAATCATTTAATAAGTAAAGATATCAAGAGATTAATAAATCAAGCTTTTTAATACGATATTAATATTTAAGCTGTTAGCACAAGTATTACTATTCTGTTGCGTGATGGCAAAGTCCCGATAAAGATGCAGTATTGTTAATATATTAACAGAAACTAAAAGATGACGACGGGAGGGCCAATTGTTTATTGCGCGACGGGCAAGTCCAGGTTTGAGTGCAGTTTTTATCTTGTCAGGGCAAAACACTTTAAATACGGAGCGAGGGGTTAATACTCACAGACTCAAATATTTGTGCTAACTCGTTTATTGCCTTTGGAAGCCGGAATTTTAAAACAACCGTTCATCAGACAGAGTTATGTTTGTTACTTACATCTGACAATCTATTTTCTCAGGATAATTAGGTTGATCTTTTTACAGCACAGCCCCGTTAGTCACAGAAGCATTTCACCAACAAATCCGCTGCGTACCCAACTAAAAAATGCTTGTGTCTGACTTTTCACAATCGATACTAAATTTAAACAAAAAATAAGAATGGAGATAAAGAATTGAATGAATTTTAGTAAACGGGGGCCCCGGCGGAATATCATTTACCAACCGGGACGGAATTTTTATTCGTAATCAAGAATCTGAATCGTTGATTGATTAAGCTACTAGGCACTAGGTGTTTGGTCATAGCGATGATCGTTGTCATCTGAATTGTTGAAAATTAGATATAATATCCAGATAATAATGCAGATAAATATGATAGTCCTCATTTTTCAATGATTTTAAAGTGATAGAAAATTTAAAGTTGGTTGAAAGGCTACCCAAGCTTGTAAGCCTGGGTA
>PLML01000204.1 GCA_003141525.1 Bacteroidales bacterium | reverse complement strand
TTTTTTGTCATGTACTAAGATTTTTATATCATAAATCAATGCCAAATTATTTAGGACTAATTCACCGATTTCTCTTGGTGGAAAAACTATTGTATCATCCCACACAGTCGGCATTGAACAAATAAATTTTTGTTATTTTCATTTTATCCCCAAGTTTTATTGTTTTAGGCATAATTAAATTTATTCTTAAATTTCTTTTAATACTGTATCTCTATTATGTCATTTTTTTCCAGATTTATACTAGCAATATCACCTTTTATCGATTCTACTTTGAATGCTTTTCCATTTTTAAGGAATTTGGCTTTAGCTATATAAGGTAATTTAATACTAAATGAATTTTTGACAGTTGCTTTTAACGATGCTTTTTTGAGGGTCATCTTTTCCCAACTTACATTAGCTGTAGCACCACCTCTTACGCAAAGTCCTTTGTAATAGCCTGTGTTCCATTCCTTTGGTAAAGCTGGCAGGAATTCTATATAATCTTCATGATTTTGGATAAGCATTTCAGCAATACCTGACGCTGCCGCTTCATTACCGTCAAGAACGAATATATCATAAGTAGCTCCGGCAATACCAGAAATCGATACGGTTAACAAATTTTCTCTTGTCAAATTTTTTAATAAAATAAATACACTATTATATGCCAGTTCAGATTCTTTCAAACGTGCATAAAAATTAATCATATTGGCCCGGCTCCATTCTACATCTTCCCAACCTTTTGAGGCCAGTTTATCATCGATAGTCTTTTTAGCTGCTTTAGCTAAAACTGGTGTCTTTTCTAAAGATATTTGTGAGAATGGATATAGTGCAGTTAAATAAGTTGTGTGTCTATGATTGGGATATGGAATATCATAATCTTCAAACCATTCCTGTATAGTACCATTTTTAGATATTTTTATAGGTGGTAATTTTTTTAAAGCAGCTTCTAATTTATTGCTGAAATCCTTATCTATACCTAATATTTTTGAAGATGAAATACATGAGGCAAATAACTCATAAACAAATACTCTATCGCAAGTAGGCATCATCGAGAGAGATAGAATTTCCCCTTTAAATGAAAATGAATTTTCGGGTGATGTACTTGGTCCCGTCATCAGATAGCCATTATTGGGATTTTCTGTCATGTAGTCCATAAAAAACTCAGCATTTTTTTTAAGGAGAGGATATGCTTGGTTTTTAAGGAAATTAAGATCTTTTGAAAACAAATAATGTTCCCACAGATGAGAAGCTATCCATGTACTTGCAGTTGGAAAT
The DNA here is from genome assembly GCA_003141525.1 of Bacteroidales bacterium. Taxonomy (GTDB): domain Bacteria; phylum Bacteroidota; class Bacteroidia; order Bacteroidales; family VadinHA17; genus LD21. The sequence continues at coordinate 11,927 of PLML01000204.1, read as the reverse complement.
AAACCCCAGCCGGGCCACTCGCCGGGAGCAGTATAACCCCAAACATTCGTTACTGTATGTGCAACCCACCCTGGACTTCCATAAACCTTCATTGCGGTTTTCTCTCCATATTTTGCTAAATACTCTACATAATTAAATAATGGGATATTACATTCAGGTAGATTAGTAATATTAGCAGGCCAATAATTTTGCTGGGTATTAATATCAAGGTGGTAATCACAAGTCCAGGGCATATTTGCTGCTAAGTTATCATTCCATAAACCTTGTAAGTTTGCAGGGAGGGGTGAATTTTCACGTGATGACGCTATCAGTAAATATCTTCCATACTGCATAAACAAAGCTGACATATTCGGATCGTCTTTCCCTGCTCTGTATTGTTCAAAACGCTCATCAGTTGGTAAATTTTCTGCTTCACTATTACCAAAACTAACTTCTACTCTATTAAACAATTTAGTGAAATCTTTTATATGAGCTTCTTTTATTTTATCATATTTTTTTGATGTAGCTTGTTCTATTGTGTTTTCGCATATTTTTTTGTAATCGGGACTGTTATAACTAGTACGTATATCTATTGTTATAATTACTTCATCAGCTTGAACAATTTTTAATCTTCCATTTTCGGATTCAATACTTCCTCCGGCAATAGAAACATTAACTTTACCCATAAAATCAACACCGCCTTTGCTGAAATCCGGATAACCATTAATTTTTAATGTTGATGTTGCTTTACCTGTAAATTCTATTTGATTTTTTGAGGCAGTAATATCCGCTTTGCTCAGTAAATCTAACGATAAATTACAAGTAATTGATTTCTTTTTATCCGCTGACAACTTTATAATCAATATATTATCAGGGTTAGAACAAAAATATTCTCTTTTGTAATTTACATTACCAATTTTGTACGATACTGTTGTAATTGCATTTTCAAGATTTAACTCACGGTTATAATCTGATACATTAGTTCCATCATAGTTAAAGTTCAGATTTAAATCTCCAACAGGAATATGCGTACCGAAAGTATTCGGTTTTCCCGATAAATATTTAATTGCTAAATTATTACCTTCTTTAATTTTCCCTTCAAAAAATAATTTACGAATTTCTGCTAATTTTTCTTTACCACAGAGTAATTCCTGATTTGGGTCGGGTTGCCCTGCCCACATAGTAATTTCGTTTAATGCAATTCTATCATGATTAATACCTCCGAAAATCATTGCTCCTAAACGACCATTTCCAATTGGAGTGGCTTTCATCCATTCATTTGCAGGTTGTTTGTACCATAGTTTCAGAACCGGTTTTTCACTCTCCGCATTTATTATAGAAGATGTTATAAAAAGTAATATAATGGGAATAAATAAGTTTTTTACTTTCATTATTGATTAGTATATCGTTAATAACTAATTGATTTTATAATGTATCTCAAGTATTTCAAGAGTCTTTTTACTGGTATTCAATGGTTTTTATATCCTTGTATTCTACATCAGGATCGCAGTATAAACCGTCGAGTACCAATGCACATTCCGGATTAGATAAAAGTAGCTGTTTTAATGCCTGTTTATCGGGAAAATCGTTTATCGGTTTATTAATATTCCAAAGGGTTCCGTAAATATCCTTTTCAGGAGCACCAACAAGTAAAATGCGGAATTTCAGATTTTTCAGCAGTGCGAGATTTTTCCCGAATTCGTCCGGATTGTCCAAAATAAGTGCTGCAACCGGAGACACGTATAGATTAGGCTCGTTTACAGATTTAACCAATGCTGATATTTGCTCAAGATTAGCCGAATTTCTGCCTGAAGTCATCCGCAAATTAACATTGATTTTGTACTTTGCTGAATACCGGCATATCTCTTTTATGGTATTTTGCAAAGATTCATTGAATTTTTCCATGGTGAAATTGTTTTCAATTGTCCGGTGTGTGGTTATAATAAGGTCGCTGGCACCTAAAACGGCCATTTTGTCAATAACAGATTTAATGTCTTCCATGCTTCGGTTATACTCAAGGGAATCATTGTTTACCAGTCGCAAATCAGGGAAAAGGTTAATTCCCGATGAAAAATCCACAATCACCTTTAATCCTTGCCGGTTTATCCAGCCGGATTCATTGGCAAGAATTGATTTTTCTTTTTCCAGAAGGTATTTCCAGTCAATTATTATCCTGTCGAAATGTTGAAAAAAAGTGGGACGAAGCAAGATTTCCTCTTTTATGGATGAAATATTTCTAAGGGTTAGTCCCCTGTTTACAGGATTTGGTACCGGTTGAATAAACGGGATATCCTCCATATTATTCTCTTCAATTTTAACTGTGAAGATCCGGATATCGCCGCCTGATATTGTTTTTCCTGTATTCTTTCCGGTTTTGTTGACAACACTTTTCGGGAGGTAGCCAATAGCTTTTTGTTCTGAACAATCCAGTGGTAGTTCGGTAATCTTTAATATTTTCCCGGCATTTGATGTGATTTTTAAGGGTTTCTCAAGCCAGGAATTATTGATGACGGCTACCGTAAATTCTCCTTTGCTTTTATGGCAGGTTATCAAACTGAGTTCTTCGCCTGCGTTAAATATTTCATTCCTACTGAAGATATCACCAAGGATTACCCTTATATGATTCAGCAAAGGGAATGGTGTTTTAAGAGTTGAATCGATGGAGGATTTAGGCGGATTCAGGGGATTTGAACTTAATCCGAAAGGAGAAGCAAAAATCGTGATTTTACCCGATCCTGATGAATGTTCAATTACGAGTGGTTTATTATTGCAGGTGGCAATTGTTTTTGTTTCCCCCGGGGAAAGGATCTCCTTAATTTTAAAGGCAGATACTTCCTTCAGTTCTGTATTGTTATATGAAACCGATGCATTAACATTAAAGGTTAATTCACCCTTGCCGGTATTTATACCAAAAAGTCCGCCAGGCATGTTTTCCAGACTTCCTGCAGTAATAATCAGATGGCCTCCGGATTCGACATATTTTTCCAGCTTATCCTTTATCTCGTGACCACCTTTTAGTTTGTCTCCTATAACAAGAATCGGGTATTGCTGCAATAACCATAACGGACAATCACTTAAAATACAATCGGCTACATCACCATAAGGAGTTGGTGCAATAAATCCTGTTTCATCATGAAAATAGGAAGCATTCTGATACCCAGGATAAAACATATTTAAAATGCCATCTGTTAAATAATCACCCTCCTCGTAAGGAAGGTTGCCCCAAACACGATAAATATTCTTGGTATAGAGGTGTCGTGGGAAAGACCAACCGGAGAAAAAATCGACCATTATGGCAACCGGTGTGTACAGATTACCCGGATCACCATATTTTTTTACCCATTTGTATGCAGATTGCTGTATTTTTCCTATTGGACTCAGCTCTTCCTGCTTGGTGAGATATGAGGATTCAAATCCTACCGCCACACAATCATACATGATGTGACTATAGATCAATCGTTTAAGTAAACTAAGACTGGTCCCTTCAGTGTCGCCGCCATTATCGCTGGTGATTCCTGAATAGTTTTTCCAACCCCACCGGTTCCATACCGAAGCATTTCCAAACCATGGTACACCATATTGTTTACCTGCGCCCCTGATAAATGAGTAATATACCTGACCATTGGGCAGGCCTTGTGCAGTTTCGGCCCCAATCAAAGAATAAACTCCCTCTTTCAGGAAATAATGGCCAAAATTCAAGGATACAAGTGCTGACATCTTATTTCCGAGCCTGTCGGTTAAACCTTGAAAATGGTTTTGAAAATTCAGATATTGTTGATCCCGGCTACCACCAGGAGATATCATCTGGCTGGCAAACTCTCCGACATATCTGCCGTCCTGTTCGCCATTATCCATACCCAACCAACGGTTTCCAAGTTCTTTTTCGAATAAGTCGAGTGCGCTCTGCGGAACTACAAATTGCTGCCAATAACCGCCGGGACCAGAGCCGGGAACATATCCCCAGAGATCAAATAAATAAAGATCTCTCTTTTTCAATTCCTGTACAATTTCCGGAAGGTCTTTCAAGTAAAGCATAGTGTATGAGGGCCATATAATATTACCAAGCTCATATTTGATGGTATATTTATCCAGAGATTTTTTATAGTCACCTTCTAAGCTGCGTAATGCAGTAAATTGGATTTGATTTCCAAAAGTGCTGGCATCCGGAGGTCTTATGAACCGACGAGCATCATCAGGGTGCTGCCGTGGATTCATCGGATAGTTATACATTTTGATTTTATTATCAATTGATTTTGTTTGCGAAAAACTGGGATAACCGGAAATACCAAGAATGATTATCAGAAAAAAAATTCTTTTTAAATTTGTTTTCATTTCATTTATTATTTGATGAAGCATTAATTAAAACTGCAATATCTATTTATTTAACTCCGGAACAGTTTTACCCGAATTTTCTTCAATAAATTTAGTGTATTTCTCAAAATATTCCTGAGGAGTGGTATCCCATTCTCTTACCCTTGAAACTCCGGTACTTTTACATTGAGATACGAATTCATTAAGGATGGCCACCATTTTTGGATTCGGTTTTAATAAGCCGTTATCATCAGTAATAAAAGCTCCCCGAACGCCTGTTTTTTCATCTCTGGCAATTTCGAGCATGGCATAATAAACCGAAGCCCGTGCGGACTTAACATGCATTAATATATCAGGGGATGCTGCAACCGCCTTTTCTGAACTGTCAAAAATCTGGTTATATGCTGTAATCAGCGAATCGGACAGGAAAGACTCTTTTGCCTGAACAGGATTTCCGAAAATACTCAGTTTAGCCCCTGTTTGTTCCATTTCATCATGCAAAACATTGATATATTTCTTTATCATTTCCGATGCATTGCCATAATACCCTGAAAGAAAATCTTCCATTACCTCATTGATATTTAAATCCGGATCCCAGAGTAATTTAGCCAGCAGATAGGCCCTGAGTTCTGCAAATTCGCCTCCTGTTTCTCGGTTAGCCTGTTCAAAAACTGCTGTGACCTTGTTTTTGCGAAAATATTGAACATTTGGCTGTAAAGTACGAAGGTTGGGGAATGGAGCCAGAAGGTTGGGAAACTGGATCACATAATCCCATAAAATGATGTTATCCGTCAGGTGACCCCACCCGTTCAGATCCTTACAGAATAGCGTGTCGCCCTTTTCAAGGGTTACATGCCTGGGACTTTCAATGTTGCAGAGCATGATATTTACATTCTTTCCCGAGACAATATTTATTGGTGGTTTGCAGGTGTATTGGTACGCGAGAGTTGATATTATCTTATCCGGAAATTGCTCTGCCACTTTGTTTATAAAAGGGAGAAGAGTTCCCATAGATGTTCCGGTCTGTTCATCCAGTACCGTACAATCCGGACAACGGCAATATTTTGTATTGTCATTCTGACTTACTGACCAATATAATGGTTCAGAATTTTTATCGATTTCCGATTTCAGGTTTTTACAAACAATCTTCAGCACCTCCGGATTAGTAAGGCATAACTGGCTTTCGGGATGACGTTTGCCATTATAGAAACTGAAATATTCAGGATGTGATTCACTGTATTCTTCAGGGGACAACAATTGGGAAAATGAATGGCACCAAAAGCCCCACTCCCGGCTGCTGCCAATTTCTCCATGGCAATCAAGTTTATACCAGTCCAGATATTCCTCATCGTATGCATCCCTGTAATAGACTTCTCGAAAAGTGAAACATGGTACCTGCATGTCTTCGATTGAATCAAGAACGATTGTTTTCTGTTTTGGCACATAGGCAACTTCAGATGAATATTTCCGGCAATCCAGGTACTTTTCAAGGAAAGTATACACCCCGTATAATACTCCTTTTTCTGTACCACCCGCAACTATCAGTTTATTACCGGTATTCAGGAGAAGAAATCCATCCTTTGCAAGTTTATCGATTGCGACGTCCTGTAATTCCGGCCGGTTCACATTGCCGATGAGAATTTCTCCATTCTTTGGTTTTCTTTTGTCGGACCTTATCCGCACTCTGGCTCCTAAAATCCGGTGAATATAATCCTGAAGAACTCTGGCTGCATTCATCTCAATAGCCATTTCTTTCATGGGGATGATTATCCTGCTTCCTGATTTTCCTTGTTTTACGAGCGAAAACTCCTGAGCGTAACTAAAGTTAAAAAAGGAAATTGCGATCAGAAAAATGATTGTTCTTTTCATCAGTGTGTTTTCTGATTAATTCTCCTGTCAAACAACTAATTAGCATTTTTTCTATTGTTTTTTTGGCCAATTATCAGTGCGAAACGGTGAAACAGGCAATTTTTCGGTGCTAAACAAATTTCCAATTGCATCGTTGCTGAAAGAATAACGGACAGAAGCCGGTATTTTTACCTGTTAACACGTAACTATCAACTTATTACCTTTAGTTGTTGCATCCGCAGGATAAAAGACTTTATCATCACCTGCAATAAATAATTCGTTTACTTTTTCCCCGGAAATGTATCCGTGAGGAAATACCGTAAGTTTGAGTGAGTTGCCCTTCCTGGCTTCCTTTGAAGGTGGGAGTAATTGTTTTTGCAATTTCATAATCCTATAAATAACCTTATTTTGTAAAATTTGCTTTTTTTACTTTGAAGGCAATATTATCTGCAAACCATATTTGAATTCACATTTTTATTGTTTCTTGACTAACATCGACAACGTAAATCAAAGCACTTGTTCAATGTGATAACAGAACAGTGGATAATGTCACAGGAATATAATTAAGTTTATATAAAAGTTTATATAATCTGCTATTATTGTAATTACCTGTTAGATAAAGAAAACACCTTACTGTGTTCGCATTTACCACAGTTTGAAATTTCTGTCCGATTACGGGTACATACCATCCTAAATTTTCAGTATCTATTGTTTTAAATTTTGTCCAAGGGCCCCATGGTCTAGGTGCTTCATAATATTCATTTATGGTTCTTGGATCTTTGCGGAGATTGAATGTGGTATAATGCCATACCACCATTACATACCTTCCAAGTCCTTGTATATATGTCATCCCTGTCATACTGCAATTCATTGAATCCTGCAATATAAATTTCGCATTATTTATTTTCCTGGTCCAATTGTCCCCCAACATACCATCACCACCTGTATAAAACTGCCAATCGGCTGAATTCAGGTCAGGAAGTTTGTTTTTCAACACCCTGCCCAGAATATAATTGTCGCCATCCTCAAAGTGACCATTATTTGAAACTGCATAAACGTATTTATCAGCATTATCAACAGAAGCCTCACCATCTTTACCGTACCAGACAAAATAAGGAGCTCCGAACCTTAATCCAGGAAACATGGGATTGTTGTAATTATCATATGAAGACCTTTCCCAAGTCAGTCCGTGATCAGTAGATTTTATAATACTTGAATTCTTGAATATATGCCGATTTTTTAAATCACCGGATTGTTCAGGGTAAAGACATCTTGTTACCCACATATATAAAACTCCATTAATACAATATGAATTCATCGTTTTCCAATTGGCGTGATCCGGGCTTGGATTAAATGTTCCATAACCATCCATATCACTTATAGTATCTCCATTAAGCTTATATGGATCGTCTCCTTTAAGTTTTCCGAATGATATACTATGCCCAATTTTTCCACCAAAACCTGCCCCGTCATCATTCCCTGTATAAAGATTACCATCATCTGCCCATGTTGGTGCCCATTCATCACCCTGACTATTAGAGATTTGAAAATAATTAGACTCAAACCTGATATCAACAATAGGTTTTTTATCCTGGGAGAATATGTTTATTTGTATTGCCAGAAAAAATAAAATAAGTAGCATTACCTTACTATCTCTGAGGTTGGTAATGGTCCCTTTCGATAGATTCATCAGGTCCTCATTATTAGGTTTTCTTTGTTCAGCCTCCTTAATGAACCTATCAATATATTCCATGAATGTTTCAGCATCACTTGCCTTCTTATTATAGAATCTATATACGACTTCTGAGAGCCACTCTTTCGATAGTACCCCGAAATAGTTATTGAACTCCTTTTCAATGTACTTTCTTAAATCTGCCAAATTATCCTTCAGCTTGGTTGATTCGCTGTTCTGGATGCGCTGATTAGTGGCTTGTGTCTTATCGCTCCACTGTTCCGGTTTAATTGATTCCCCTGTTTTAACAATGATATCAGTTCCACGACCCGCAGAAAGCCTCACAAAGATAGGAGCCAACCTTCCTTTTTTCTTCGACCATAAGAAGTAATTAATAGTTGCCATTTCATTTGATTTTTGAGTATTGTTGTAAAATTACAGAATCTACGTATGCTTACACCAAATTTAAGAATAATTGCCCTACAGCAATATCTATCTGGTTTTTCTGAAAGAAATTAACGATTATTCGAGAGATGTCCTACTATTGGGCAGTAATTCATGAAGTTTGTTGGCTTTGTGATCCGGCAAGCGGGTTAAAACATCTTTCAGTCAAGCAGAGGGTTCTACATCATTCATTTTACATGAGCCAAGAAAAGAGTATAACATAGCGGTTCTTTGAGCTGCATCGTGTGATCCGGCAAAAAGGTAGTTTTTACGTCCCAATGCCACTGGACGGATGCTGTTCTCGATAAGGTTATTGTCGATTTCATATTTTCCATCAAGCAAATAACCGTTAAGCCTGTTGCACAAACTCAACGTATATGCCAGTGCAATACCGATAGCACTTTTAGGCATCACCTGTGTTATGTTCTGTTTCAACCATTCTTCCAACTCAGCAAGAATAGGCAAGGATTCTTGTTCTCTCAATTCTTTTCGTTGCTCAAAGGAATAACCAGCTTCACGGGCTTTGCGTTCAGTTGAGTATAATGCTTGTATTTTTGTCAATACATATTCTGCCCTGATTTTATCATTGTCTAATGCTGTTTCAAATTTCCGGCGTGCATGTGCCATACAAGCCAGCAATGTTATTTTTCCCGGTTTATCAAATATATTATACGCTGTATAGCCATCGGTTTGCAAAGTTCCTGTAAAGTCATTCAATATTTTCTGAGGTCCTTCACGGGCACGGGTTTTTTGATATTCAAACAATATTAATTTATCAATCACATCTCTATAAACCCACAGATACCCTTTGTGTGTAGCTCCCGGTTTATCTTTTGTTAGTACAGGAATGGGAGTTTCGTCGGCTTGCAGATATTTGCATTTAAGCACGTTCTCTTTTAATGTTTCATATAAGGGAGCTAATAAATCACAACATTGATGAATCCAGTCTGCCATCGTGGATTCTGCTATCTCAACGCCCTGGCGTTTGAACTGCTGTGCCTGACGATATATCGGAAGGTGGTCTACATATTTACTGATGATGATATGCGTGAGTAATCCAGGTCCGGCAATTCCTTTAGGAATGGGTAGCGAAGGCAGGTCTGCGATTATTATTCTTGGGCCTTTATTATTTTCTTTTGGTAAAAGGTATTTGGGTCGAACTATTCTTCTTACAATTAATGCTCCGGGAGTATATTCTAAAATTTCTGTAATCTCTTCTCCAATCTTTTTTGCTCCTGCCGGTTTTTCAATCGGTTCTATCACTTCCTCATGACGTGGCAGGTGTGATGGCAGGGGCTGGCGTGAGTGAATGAGTTGTTTGTTTTCTTCTTTTTGTTTACGCTCGTATGTGATAGTCTCTGTCTTGACTGGTTCAGCCATCGGTTCGGTTAAATTCAATCCCAGCAATAACTGTGAAGAATCTTCACCGGAAATAAAACGTTCGCTCTTTGCTCCGAATATCATTCGTTTAAGTTGTGCGATTTCATTCTTATAGTATAGGACATCTGCAGCTAATTGTACATTTTCATCACGCACCACTAAATACATGCCTTGTAGCCGAAGAAATGATTCTTCATTGAATGGCATTTTGATATTTTCCTGCGTGTTGTTCATGACACAAATATCAACCTTGCATCCTTCTGAAACAAGCGTAAACACTTGATGTTATTAACAATATGATGTTAAAACTGACATGTAGCGTTTTTTCAATTTTATATTTCTTACCGATATGCCTTCAATCATCATTACCAGCTGATGCCACGGTATGCAATATTCATTTGTATGGGTATCAAATTCCGGCATTTCAAAAGTTCCTGATTCAAGCCGTTTGTAATACAATAAATACCCTCCACATTCCCAATGCAACAGCTTTATGCGGTTGCGGGGTTTATTTATGAAGATAAAAACATCGCCTGATGATGGATTACGTTGTAGTTCGTTCTGCACTATCCCGCACAAGCTGTCAAAACTTTTCCTCATATCGGCAAGATGGCGGTATAGATAAAATATGTTAGTCGTTGTTAATGCAAACATCGGATGTCTTATTGAAACCAGGTCAGTTGTCTGATAACGTCAATCGGTGTGTTTCCCGGTATTACCAATCGTACCTGATTCGGATAATGAATTTCAATAATGTTTGATTCCGTTGGTTTGTTTTCTGTCTGCAACTTTACCGGAAGAAAATTGGATTGTCTGTTCTCCTGTTTGTATTTCCTATGCCAATAATAGAAAAGGGATTCTGATAATTTCTCATTTGCGCAAAATGCCGATTGGCTTATTCCGCATTCCTTCCACTGCTGAATCATGCGATACATCGTGGTTTTGTTCCGTCGTTTAATCATGTTGTATTTTTTCCGAAATATACGACGGCGGTTTAGGCATTTCCAATATGTGGTTCACCGAATGCTTACGCTGCATATATTATTTTTTTTCGGAACCTGCCCAATCATGCAAATGCTACTATGTATTAAGTAATGCCATGTGAAAAGAAATGACAACCAAGTTTAAGCAACTAGCCTTTTAATGATTTCCCCTGACTATGCAGGAAGAATTTCCAAATAGTACATAATGTCCTTATATTTAATAGATTATCGGATCAGCACTCCCCGGTTCTTCCTCCACGCCGGTCTCTGCTGTCCAGAGGTGCTGCAATAAGAGCATCTTTTTACTGTATATGTTTTTTATTTTAAATAACAGGAGTAAAGGAAATCTATGTAATGATTGAAAAATAATTATTTACCTGAAATGATTTTTTTTTGGGGGAATGACTTTTCAATTTTTTATATAAAAAATTATGAATATTATGCCACTAATCAATAAGAAAGAATGTCTGCATTGAAACACAAATACATGAAGGCAAAGCACTTGCCAAATCTGAAGCACTTGAGTTTAAAACGTATATTGACAAGGGTATATGCGGAACTAAAGAAGATATTAAGGATCGTCCGGAATTTGTGTTAATGCTGTATTCCATTAGGAAAAATAGAAGGAGAAAAGAAATTTATTTCATCACCAAAGCCTAAACTCCTATAATTTTATATGGATTGTATCTTCATTTTTACACCTTTATATTTTGGGTTTTACTTGGCATTTAACTACTTATTAAATTATTTTGTTTGGTGTAATTTAAAATGATGAAAAAACAAAAATGCTTGAAATGTCTTAAATTAAGATGGTTTATATTTATATTTTTGTAAACTTGAAGGTATCTCCCACTATAGGTATTACCCCTCCACCCAGTCAATTATAATAAGATGTGGGTGCTACACAAATAAATTCTAAGTAAAATTTAATCTGAAGTAATTTGCTAATTTCAAAAATCGAAAATTTGAAAAAAAATTCTAGAAATTTTTATTTCTTTTAAAAAATGAGACATTGATAAGTTCTTAAAAAAGTCTTAAAATGACTTGAAAATCTGGTCAAGCTTGACGACTATAGCCATAGTAATCTGAGTATATAAATCCCAAACAAAGTAACCTTTGAATCCTGAATTTAAACGCACAATATCAAGGTAAAAGGTTTGTCACAATTTGGGGAAACAGTCTTTTCACTTAAACTGAGGAAGGGTGCTTAATATTACCAGATATTAAAATGGCACTTTATCTGTAAACAAATAACATCACTTTTTTTCATTATTTATAATTTCCCTAACATTAGTGATGCGTTAACTATA
>PLML01000120.1 GCA_003141525.1 Bacteroidales bacterium | reverse complement strand
ACAAAATTATTTACACTCCCAATTTTCATTTAATGTTTGCTATTGGCTAAAGTATTTCAATCATAATCAGACTTTCTGTCTTGAACCTTAAACGCGAAACCCTCACAACTCATCTCTCACATCTCATTTCTTTCTTCCTTCTTAACTTTTGTCTTGTGACTTTNNCTTTTGTCTTTTATCTTAAATTCACATCTCAAAACTCATCACTCATCACACTATGCTCTACGCTTTACGCTCCTCCAGTTCGCTGCCTACTACCTGCTTCTTACTCCTATCTCTGCCCAGATCAATCCGAATATTTCATGCATAGCATACCCCATTTTGCTGATATTTAATGCTGACGGACCATAGTCCTTGAGATACTTTTTCCCTTCTGACTTAATCATATAATTGGTTGGTGCAGGTATTGGTGATTGTCCTGCCTTTCTGAAAAGCAACATTGCACGAGGCATATGAATAGCATCTGTGACCAGTAGAAGAGTGTTATTGGTTCCAAATTTATATGTAAAATTAAATGCCTCCATCCGGGTGTTTTCAGATGCAGGAAGAAGGCTGATTTCTTTTTCCTCCACACCCATAGCCATTGCAGTCCGCTTTAAAAACTCTGCATGGCTGTACTTTTGACCTTTTGACATACCTGAAAAGATCAGATGACTCCCGGGCAATAGCCTGTGCAGCCTGATTCCTTCTGATAATCTGCTAAGCGAATCGATTGTCAACTTCCCTTTTGAAGACAGATTTTGATCTGTTGAACGTCCGCCTCCCAAAACTAAAATATCTATGGTTCCACCTTTTGGAACTTGTGATATTTCCAAAAGTGGGGAAAAACGATCTTCGAGTGACCTCACCAGTATTGATGGCACAAACGGAAATGAGATCAATGTAAGCCAGAGAATCGAAAGGGAACCAAATATCAAGCCGGTTCTCTTATATTTAAATAGATAAAAGACTATCCCTGTCAGAAGAACAAGCCAGAATATTGTAAGTGGCATGATGAGAAAACCTTCTATTGAATGCATTAAAAGGTAAGTTAATTTGCAGTTGAAACAAGCATTTCGTGTTACGTAAGAATGGAGTTTGGACGTTTAACACTTAATCATTGAGTCTCGCAATTGAATCTTCTTCGGGCTTCGAAATTGAAGCTCTTCGCAGCAANNATGCGCTCGCGGGGATTCAATTTAGGGCTCCCGCAATTGCATCTTTTGGGCAGGGGTTCTAACAAACAGAAACATGATGCACTAAACGATTAATTTGATTATGTTTCAGGATTTCAAGGTTTCAGAACTTTAAAGTCTCAAGTTGACTGACTTTTACGCGAAACGCGAAACACAGAACGCTTAATTTGCTTCGAGTTTAGGATTTAGGTCTAACTCCTCTTTAGAATTTCCTGCAAACATCGCTCTGCAGTCCTGCCGTCCCATAATTCAGGGCGAATGGGTTTCCTCTGCTGCAAAATAGCAATATTGTACTCTTTTCGGATACGATCTATATTATTTCCAACAAGTACGCTTGCACCTCCAAATTCACGAAGTGTAACAGGTCTTTCAGTATTCCACCTTAAAGTAAGAGTGGGTGTTCCAAGAATACAACCTTCCTCCTGTAAGCCTCCTGAGTCCGTAAGCATGATCTTTGCTCCCATGTTTAAGCGTAACATTTCACGATAACCTACTGGTTCTAACAATATTATTGAATCTTTTATCAATACCCGTTCCCACAAGCCAAAAGCCTTGAGTTGTTTTTTAGCACGTGGGTGAACAGGCCAGATAAGCGTAAAATCTCTAGTGACTTCATTTAAAAGAAATTCAATTAGCGGAACAAAAACCTGCTCATGATCAACATTCGATGGCCGGTGAAGAGTCATGACCGCATAAGAATTATCAGAAGGTATTGCACATCTAAAATTATGTCCTTTTGACAGATTATTAATAATAATATCACTGAGAGTTAAAGCAGAGGCTATTTCACGATTAACCTCAAGAGTATCAATCATTATATTTCCCACAAAAGCAATTTTATNNACCAGACGGTTGATCTCTTCAGGCATGCTCCTATCGCCTGAGCGAAGACCTGCTTCGATATGGCATACTTTGATATTCAAACGCTTAGCGACAACCGAGCATGATAAGGTGGCATTCACATCGCCAACCACCACCACCCAATCGGGTTTATGTTCAAGTAATACTTTCTCAAACGCAATCATAGTATAACCTAATTGTTCAGCATGACTACCAGAACCAATTTCCAGGTTCATATCAGGCTCAGGTATAGAGAGTTCCCTAAAGAATGCTTCTGACATCCTTATGGTATAATGCTGACCGGTATGTACCAATATATGCTCTACTTTTGGAAGTCTGTTCTCTGAATTATAATGTGCTATAGCACCAATAAACGGAGCTACCTTCATGAAATTTGGTCTCGCTGCTACTACTGTAACAATTTTCATATACTATTTGCTTTAACCTTAAGTATTTTAATCATTGTTGTCGCAAACTTTACTCTATCATTCATAACTGCACTCAACCCTAAACGCAGAATGCTAAACGTCTAATCCTCTCAAGGATGTTCAGATAATGTTCATCCCTTAAATGCATAATCCTCAGGTTTTCTGTAGTCTCTCCAACTTGATGATAATAAAAATTACTCCTGCTAACGCTTACCAAATTGCTTTGACATCGAATAAACGNNAATTGAGAAATTTTGCATATAAAATGACTTAAATTAAATAAATATTTGAAAAAATAATCATTTATAAAAGGCTTACGCAAAAGAAATCACAAAAATTTTTATTCTGAGTCTTATATAATTTGTAATTGTTTTGTTGATAAAAAATTATGATAAAATTATCTTTTAGTATAACAAAACTATATATTGATCGTTTAAATAAGAGTGATTAGTCAAATAAAAGTACCAATTCGTCAAAAAAATGTGCCTTTGAAAAATGCATTGATAATATTATTCCTCGTTTTTAATACAATCGCCTCAGCTACTAATTATTATATAAGATCATCCGGGAATGATACAAATAATGGTCTTTCATCTTCAGCACCGTGGAAAACGATAGCAAAAGTTAATGTTTCATCTTTCTTGCCAGGAGACACTATATTTTTTAATAAGGGTGATACATGGAGGGAACAGTTGACAGCTCCTTCATCAGGTAAAGCAGGTGCTTATATTGTATTTTCTTCTTATGGGACAGGAGTTGCTCCCAAGATACTTGGTTCAACTGAGGTAACAGCATGGACAAATGATGGGGGTAATGTTTGGTATTCTAATAATGAGGTTGCTGATCCTTATGCTTTAGATTATGATGCAAATATTTATTTTAAGGAAACAGATGGAGCTATAACCTGGGGAAGAGTAAAAAAGGCAGCAAAAGTAAATTTAGCGGTTGAATATGATTGGGTGTGGATTACAAATCACATTTATATTTATTCTCCCATAGACCCTAACATAAGGTATTCAGGCATAGAGGTCTCACAACTACTTAATAATATTAATCTTAATAACAAAAACTATATAGCTATTGACGGTTTAGAAATTGCTTACTCAGGATCGGCTGGAATTGACGAAGGTTGGCCACGAATAAATTTGTCAGGATTGATTATAAAAAATTGTACAATACATCATATAGGTATTAAAGCAAGCTATGGAGCATATGGACTTTCCTTATACCATTCAAATATGCTTATTCAAAACAATATTATCCATGATTCTGGCAGGAGAAATATTTCCTTAAATATATATAATGGGAATGTTCAAGTGCATGATATTATTGTTGAGGGTAATACGTTATATCACGGATTTCATACCACTGGCGTTGACATGGAATCTGATGGCGTGGGTACCTTAGACAAAATTACAATCAGAAACAATTTGATTTATGACGATGTAACTGAGATATTAGACGAAAAAGAAAGTTATAGTTCCACGGGAGTATGGGTTGCGGGAGGTGTAGGGTTAATTACTAATTTATATATTTATAATAATATCATAAAAAATACTACAAAAACTGGAGTAGATCTTAATGCTATAACATCTGCTTACATATATAACAATACTTTTTATGGTGTTAATCCTAATATACCGGAAAATGGTCTTGGATTTGTTCGTTTAGAAAGTGGAACAAACTGTACTATAAAAAACAATATCTTCTATAACAATGTAAATAGTTCAATTAATGGAGGTTATGGCAGCATTATTTTATCAGCAAATAAGTCAGGAACAGTAACAAGTGACTATAATTTATTTTATGATACAGATGCCGCTCAGCGAATGGTTTATTGGGATGGGACACATAAATATACAACTGCACAATGGGCAGCATATAAATCGGAACTAGGACAGGATACTCATAGCCCCACTCCTGCTAATCCTCTCTTTGTTTCTTCATCTGATTATCATTTACAGACAGGTTCTCCGGCTATTAATATAGGGATAGATGTTGGGCTTCCTTTCAGCGGCAAAGCTCCGGATCTTGGAGCATTCGAATTACAAAATGCTTCAACTATTCTTATTCCTTTGTTTGTCTCTGCCGCTGTTGAAAATTCAACGCCTTCTATTCTGGGAATGATATATAATATTACTCTGGCTAATGTAACTCCTTCTGCTTCCGCATTTTCGGTTCGTGTTAATTCAGTAACCAGAACTGTTAATACTGTTGCTATTTCCGGAAAAAAGGTAATGTTGACTCTTTCAAGCCCTGTAGTTTATGGTAATGTTGTTACCGTATCTTATACTAAACCCACCAGCAATCCTCTACAGGCAACTTCAACAGGAGTAGCCGCAAGTATCAGCGATCAACCTGTAAATAATAATTGTATTAATGGTACAACTACTGTAAATCAACCCCCGGTTGTCACAGTCTCCAATCCCAGTAAAGGCAATAAATATGAAAACCTTGCTACCATTACTATCGATGCTACTGCTTATGATCCGGATGGCACTGTCATTAAGGTTGAATTCTACAGCGGATCAGAAAAGCTTATTGAATTGACTTCAGTTCCCTATTCATATATCTGGAAAGATGTGGAACCAGGTACATATTATATAACAGCAATTGCAACGGACAATTTAAATGCAACTACTACTTCGTCCCCTATAAAATTTGAAGTGGTAGCTACTTCTAAGTATGACGCTAATTCGGATATTCTAAATCTTTACCCAAATCCAAATGATGGTCATTTTTCGCTTGAATTACTCAATCCACTTCAAAATGAAAAAAGCAAAATAATAATTTCCGATTTAGCAGGTAAACAGGTATATCAAGGTACCCTTTTAAAAGAAGAAACTATAAAACAAATTGATTTATCTTATATTAAGTCTGGTATTTATTTACTCATGATTATCGGTAAAGTAATAATAGTCACGAAAAAAATTATTATAGACTAACCTAAAGTGTATTTAAATAATTTTTTCTTTAGCACTTAAAACCTTTTAATAAATCCTCTTTGTTCGGTTTCCCAGTGCATTTTGCATTACTGCTTCAGAATTGCCTTCAAACATCGCTCAGCTGTTCTACCATCCCATAATTCAGGACGCACATGCTTCCTTTGCTTCAAAATAGAAATTTTGTACTCTTCACGGATACGATCTATATCATTTCCTACGAGTACACTGGCACCACCATATTCACAGAGAGTGACCGGTTTTTCCGTGTTCCACCTTAATGTCAAACAGGGTGTACCAAGCACACAACATTCCTCCTGTAAATCTCTGGAGTCTGTAAGCATGATCTTTGCTCCCATATTTAAGCGTAACATTTCATGGTAGCCGATCGGCTCTAGCAATATCCTTGAGTTATTTCACAGTACCCTTTCCCACAAACCAAAAGCTTTGAGTTGTTTTTTCGCACAGAGGTGAATAGGCCAGATAATTGTAAAATCTCGGGTGACTTCATTAAGAAGAAATTCAAATGTTTAACAAAAACGTGATCTCGGTCAACATTCGATGGCTGGTGAAGAGTAATGACTGCATAAGAATTATCAGAAGGTGTTGTAACTTTAAAATTATATCCCTGTGAAAGACTATTATTAATAATATTATGGAGAGTTAGAGCAGAGGCCTTTTCACAATTAGCTTCGAGAGTATCAATCATGATATTACACACAAAAGCAATTTTATGATCAGGAGTTTCCTCATTGTGGAGGTTAGCCGAGGAAATGGTATCGGGGGTAAGGAGCAGGTCGGAGATACGATCGGTTACCAGACGGTTGATCTCTTCAGACATGCTCATATCACCTGAGCGAAGTCCTGCTTCAATATGGCACGCTTTGATATTCAGTCTCTTAGCGACTACCGAGCACGATAAGGTTGCATTCACATCTCCTACCACCACAACCCAATCTGGTTTATGTTCAAGTAATACTTTCTCAAAGGCAATCATTGTATAGCCTAACTGCTCGCATGACTGCCTGAACCAATTTCAAGGTTTATATCAGGCTCAGATATAGAGAGTTCCCTGAAGAATGCTTATGACATCCTAATGTCATAATGCTGACCAGTATGAACCAGGTCATTCTCTACTTTTGGAAGTCTATTCTCTGAATTATAATTTGCTATAACTCTGATAAACGGCGCTACCTTCATGAAGTTTGGCCTCGCTGCTACAACAGTAACAATTTTCATTTTTTATTTGGATTAAACAAAAGTATTTCAATCTAGCTTGTCGCAAGCTTTACTCTATCAAAATCTGACGCTAGCTCAAAGCAATATATAATACTCCCCAAAATT
>PLML01000061.1 GCA_003141525.1 Bacteroidales bacterium | reverse complement strand
ATGCCAGGCGCACATAAAAAAGCAGTCTATATATAAAAAGACTGCTCTTTGAAAAACATATAAAACTTGTATCCTGCTAATAATACATTCTTAAAATTACAGTTTGAGAGCGATACCAATGTTCAGATAAGTTATGCCATATCCAAGCTCAAGCATAGCAGCAAACTTGTTACTGAAATAATATCTTGCACCGACAAACCATGCACCAACAACACCACCTGATGAAGCATGAGAAGTCTCGGTACCTGTTCCAGTCCATTTTGAAGATGCAATATTGAAACCTAACATCAGTCCCGTGTATGTATCAAGTTTATTTACCAATGGATAATGGAAGACGCCTCTTGCCCCGATTATAAAATTAGAATACTTCCAGCTTTCGTTGTAACCAAATCCAGCATACGAGTATTTATATGATGAATATCCAAGATATCCACCGACTCCTATAGACCCTTTGTCGAGTATACCATCCTTAACTCCAAACTCAAGAGAAGCTGAGATAGGAGGTACTGAACTTGAATAATAGGATCCTGAGTATAATGTTGATCCCAGTCCGATACCAAGGTTGAGAACTTTGTCTCCCTGTTTAAAAGTAGATTCCTGTGCCAATAGTTGTGTTAAAGAGAACACAACAACGAATAAGAAAAGTAAAAGTTTCTTCATAATTTTAAGTTTTAGTCATTAATGATAGTAAAACAAGTTTTTTATAGTTTTGTTTAAAGTTGGTTTGAATTAGTTTCTTCCTGGATAAACCTTTTTACAAAGCGAAAAGAAAGCTAATTTAATAATTGTATTTAAGAATAAACAAGAAGATTGACATTTTTTTAAAGATTTTGACAAATTCAGGAAAAATCCTGTCAAACCCATTAAAATTGATGCTAAAGTTCTATTGTCAGGATTTCTTTGTTAAGCCCCCTTGAAAATCAGAAACATTGCCGCTGCCAGTGATGCTCCGACCAGTGGTCCCAGAATAGGTACCCATGAGTATTTCCAGTCGCTGTCGCGTTTGCCTGGTATAGGAAGGAGGAAATGTATAATACGCGGACCCAGATCACGGGCAGGATTTATGGCATATCCGGTAGGCCCTCCCAATGAAAGCCCAAGCCCAAGCACAACAATAGCTACAGGTAACGCATTTAATGAACCCAGTCCTACTTCCGGTTGTGCCATATAAAGAACAGCGAGAGCAAGCACGTACGTTCCTATGACTTCAGTCAAGACATTATACCAATAGCTCCGTATATTGGGTGATGTACAGAAAACTGCCAGCTTTGAATCAGCATCTTCAGTTGCATCAAAATGTTTTTTATAAGCTAACCAGACAAGTAAGGCACCAAACATTGCACCGAGCAACTGGGCACATATATACATTGGTAATTTTTCAATTTGAAATTTACCTGCAATCACAAGAGCCAGTGTTACAGCTGGATTCAGATGAGCACCACTAATTGGTGCTGCAATTAATATACCGGTAAAGACTCCAACGGCCCATCCAAATGATATTACTATCCAGCCACTATTGTTTCCTTTGGTTTTACTGAGAACGACATTTGATACCACGCCTCCTCCAAAAACAATAATCATGGCAGTTCCGAAAAATTCAGCAAAAAATGCATTCATCTCATTTAGTTATTAAATTATTGATAGAAATTAATATCCAAAAAATTACCTTCTTTATTAGTGCCTGGATTTATGCCCCACAACTCCCCTAAAGGAACTTGTCTCGTGATATGCACCCCCTTTTATTCCCGAAACAGATTTTGCAGATAGCTTTCAACTCCAGACACTTAATTTGAATCGTCAGCCCATGCTTTGGTAGCATTTACAGCACGATGCCATCCTTTAATCAATGAACGTGTTTCATTCTCTTCAATTTGCGGAGAAAAGGTTCGATCCATCTGCCATTGTTGCTTAACTTCACTTATATTGCTCCAGTACTTCACTGCAAGCCCGGCCAGATAAGCAGCTCCAAGGGCTGTTGTTTCAGTAATTTTAGGCCGCACTACATTTGCCTGTAACAAATCGGACTGGAACTGCATTAAATGATTATTGACTGTGGCACCGCCATCTACGCGCAATTCACGGATATCAATTCCGGAATCTTTTTGCATAGCAAGAAGAACTTCCAGTGTCTGGTAGGCTATGCTGTCAAGAGCGGCACGGGCAATATGTGCTGATGTGGAACCTCTTGTTATACCAACTAACGTACCTCTTGCATGCTGGTTCCAGTGGGGAGCGCCCAGACCGGCGAAAGCAGGTACAAAATAGACTCCCTCACTGTCTTTAACCTTGGCAGCGAGCTTTTCAACATCACTCGATTTTTTGATGATTCCCAAACCATCGCGAAGCCATTGAACAACCGCGCCTGCAATGAAAATGCTTCCTTCAAGGGCATACTGTGTATCATTTCCAATTTTCCAGGCAATGGTTGTCAATAGTTTGCTTTTTGATTCAATCGGTTTATTACCAATGTTCATAACCATGAAGCAACCTGTTCCATATGTATTTTTAACCATCCCCGGTTCAATGCACATTTGTCCGAAAAGAGCTGCCTGCTGATCGCCGGCTATTCCTGCAACAGGTATTGAAGTAGCAAACTGCCCCTTAGTTTCCCCATATATTTCGCTCGAAGACCTTACTTCAGGAAGCATTACAGGAGGTATGCTAAATATTCTGAGTAACTCTTCGTCCCATTTAAGAGTATGAATATTAAACAACATTGTCCTTGACGCATTTGAAACATCTGTTATATGCAATTGTCCTTTGGTAAGGTTCCATACCAGCCACGAATCAATTGTTCCGAATGCCAATTGTCCATCCTCTGCAAGTCTCCTTGCATCCTTCACGTTATCCAGTATCCACCTGACTTTTGTTGCAGAGAAATAGGCATCGATAATCAGACCCGTTTTCTTTAGGATCGTGGAGCTCTGCCCCTCACTCTTTAACTTATCACAGAAATCCGCGGTGCGTCTGTCCTGCCATACAATAGCATTGTAAACAGGTTTGCCTGTTTTCCTGTTCCATACTACTGTAGTTTCACGCTGGTTTGTAATGCCAATTGCAGCGATGCCGGCACTTTCGATTCCGGCTTTAGTAATTGACTCAAGTGCAACGCCGGCCTGGGTTGACCAGATTTCTTCAGGATCATGTTCAACCCAGCCTGGTTTGGGGTAAAATTGAGTAAATTCTTTTTGTGCACTTGCAACAGGAATTCCGTTCCGGTCAAAAATAATTGCCCGCGAGCTTGTAGTCCCCTGATCTAATGCTAAAATGAATTCTTTCATATATTCTGTGTTATTAGGTGAATTTCAAACTCCTAGATATAGTTTTTTACTAATTCATTATACGATTCAATCTGTTCCCTTTGCCAATTCTGATCATATCCAAATTCCTTTGTCATCAGTTCAGCCACTTCGGGGGCAATTTCTGCACTTGCGCGGGCATTAAGAAATAAGGAACGGGTCCTTCTGGCCAGAATATCCTCCAGCCGGAAAGGCATTTCATTCCTGCAGATCCAGATTATCTCAGCTTTAGTATAGGGTAGCCTGGGATCCAAAGGTGTTCCCAGGTCCGGGTTTTCAGATATCAGCTTTTCGATATCAATGGAATGATCTCCATAGATATACAGCCTTTCTGAAGAATTATTTGGAGTAAGTGTTGTAAACTTAAGTTTTGAGGTAATGCATTTCGTCTTTTCCAGAAGGCCCGCTTTAATTCCTCTGTCAATAGTCTCTTCAGCCATCCGCCGGTATGTGGTCCATTTCCCTCCTATAATAGTAAGAAGTCCGGAAGGTGAAAGTGTTATTTTATGCCTGCGTGATACCTCTTTGGTCGAAGCAGGATTATCAGGATTGGCTGCAAGGGGCCGCAATCCTGCAAATATGCAAAGGATATCCTCCCTTCGCGGAGGTTTTACAAGATATTTTTCAGCTGTTTGCAAAATAAAGTTGATCTCCCTGTCAAGAGCAACTGGCTCCAGACTAATAGCGTCAAGCGGAGTATCTGTCGTTCCGACAACAACCTCATTATACCATGGAATAGCAAAGAGGACCCTGCCGTCATCCGTCTTTGGGATCATAATAGCCGAGTCACTCTGAAGGAAGGATTTATCAAGAACTATGTGTATTCCCTGACTGGGTCTGATAGTTGGTTTTGATCCCGGATTGTCCATCCTGGCTATCTCATCAGCAAATACTCCTGTCGCATTTATAACCAGCGTTGCTTTCAGATTGAATTCCTCGCCTGAAGCAATGTCCCTTGCACTTACACCGTTTATTTTCCCCCTCTCGTTCTTCAGAAGGCTGATGACTTTGAAATAGTTCAGCACCATACCATTTTTATTGACACATGATTCTGCCAGGGCAAATGCCATTCGGGAATCATCAAACTGTCCATCGTGGTACACAACACCACCTTTCAATCCTTCAGGCTTTAAGAGAGGTAAACGCGATAGTGCAGTTTTCCTGTTGATAAAATATGATTTCCCCATACTTAAGCGTCCGGCCAGGAGATCATAAAATTTGAGTCCCACCGTGTACATTAAAACATCCCACAGAGTATAAACAGGAATAACGAATTCCTGGTTAAAGGTCAGATGGGGTGCATTTTTAAGCATTAATCCCCGTTCATGTAACGCTTCCATTACCAGGAACAGGTCACCCTGTGCCATATAACGAACCCCTCCGTGAACCAGCTTTGTGCTGCGTGATGAAGTAGCCTTAGCAAAATCAGATTGTTCCAGTAATAATGTTTTATATCCGCGTGATGCTCCATCCAGAGCAACTCCAAGGCCGGTAGCTCCACCGCCGATAACAATAATATCCCAAATTTTATCTGATTGTTGTTTTAATTCTTCAACAAATTTCCGACGGTTCATTCTGGATCTGATTTCGATAATAATTATACGGAGAAAATTCCGGCAATACAAATAAAATATGAAGTGGCTATCTTAAATACTAACCACCTCCCCCAGGCACTTTGGTAAGGTTTTCTTCCTTCGCAAGGAGAAGAGAATTAAATATTAATTATCCAAACTCTCCCCTCCTTTTGAAGGAGGGGTGGCCCGCGAAGCGGGACAGGGTGGTTGATTACCTCAGGAATAACATAGGTTCCGATGCAAATACCGTTATGATAAAAAAATCAACCACCTCCCCCCTTCGGGGTACTCCTCCTTCAAAAGGAGGAGAGAATATAATATTCGGTTGCCGTCAACTTATATGAATCTACTTCAGAATTCCCTCTATATGCCTCGGATCGCCATCGTTTTTTGCGGGTGTGATATTGAGTATTCTGCAGATCAGGTGCCGGGAAACTGTTATTTATCAATCCATGATGATCGGGATAGAGACCTGTTGCAATTGAATAATGATTCGGAATCTGTCAGTTTTAAAACTTCAGGCAGGCAGGAGTACTTAACTTATAATCTTTACCTGAGTCTACAGGCATCCCGGTCTTTTGGTCAATTTTGAAAAGAGAAATATTTCCTGATTTTTGATTCCCGATAAGAATATATTTACCAGAAGGATCGATCACAAAATTCCTGGGCCAGTCGCCTCCGCACAATGTTCGTCCCTGGAGAGACAGATGCCCGTCAGTCCCTATCCTGAAAACAACAATAGTGTTTTCACCCCTGTTTGATCCATAGAGAAATTGCCCGTTTTTCCCAAGGTGAATGTCTGCACAATTACTTTCACCTCTAAAACTTTCTGCCAGAGTTGTGAGGGTCTGAATCGATTTAAGTCCCCCGTTTTTATCCACATCAAAGACAGAAATAGTTGAATTGAGTTCACATATGACATACATTTTTGTTCCTGCTGAATTGAATAAAAAATGTCGAGGGCCTGTTCCACCTGGAAAATTAACTATGCCATTCTCAATTTGTTTCAGATGACCCGAAACAGCATCAAAATCATATATGACAATCCGGTCTAATCCCAGGTCCGTAAGGTAAACTTTTCCCCCAGCGGGATCGAATGAAATCATGTGCGGATGTGAGACTTTGCCATCATTAACTGCGAATGTAACGGTATCTGTTACTCTTACCGGGATTCCTTTTTCATCAAGTTTTACCACTGCAATAGAACTGCTGGAATAATTTGCCATTAATAAATAATCCTCGGCAGGAGATAAAGATATAAAGCAGGGACCTCCATCCGGAACAATGAGATCTTTAATTTTTTCAATACCCCCTGTTTCAGGAATATATTTTAAAGCTGTCATTCCCCCGCCTTTAATGCCATTTAATTCCATTACTTCATCTGCTGCATATATCAAATCCTTCTTTTTTGATATACAAAAATATGAAGGATTTGGCCCTGCATCTGCTTCTGACAATAATTTGAAAGTACCCTCTTCGGGGTTCAGATCGAAGATAAACAGACCTTTTCCTCCGGTCTCGGTGTATCTTCCGGCAAAAAACCTGATCGTCTGACTATAACTTGAGTTTGAAAATATCATAATTAATATAATTGCAGANNATAAATAATTTTCTTCATAATATGTCTTTTATTAACCGCAAAGATCGCAAAGAAAAACAAAAAAAGAGGCTGATTTGTTTCAGCCCCGTAAGTAAAATTTTTAAGTTTCAAAATTATCGCATTCGCGGTAAGCCTGAATCACATGTTCTTCACCTTCTTTGCCTTTCATGCTCATTCCATGTTCCATGCAGAGAACACCTTCATATTTACGGCTATAGATATATTTGAAAACATTTTTAAAGTTGATCTCTCCTGTACCAGGTTCATTACGTCCGGGTGTATCGCCCAGATGGAAAGCAGCAATCTCACTCCAGGCAGCCTCAATATTTGGAATCAGGTTTCCCTCGGTGATCTGTTGATGATAAATATCGTCAACAATTTTACAGACCGGCCTGTTAACGGCTCTGCAAATAGCATAGGCCTGCGGTATCGTATTCAGGAACAGCCCCGGATGATCATGAATAGTGTTCAAAGGTTCGAGCACGATTGTCACTCCTGCGGGTTCCATAACATCACAGCAATACCTGAGGTTATCAATAACGTTTGCTGTCTGATAATCTCTCTGGAGCTTTTCATCGTACCTGCCCGGAACAACAAGCGCCCATTTTACACCGGTCCTCTTAGCTACCTCAACGCCCTCTTTCATCCTGGTGATCAGCATCTCGCGTATTTCCGGTTTATTCAGAACAAGCGAAGTGACGGCAAAATCGGCATACAGCACAAACGGGCCAAGTTCCATCCCGAGACGATTCATTTCATTTGCGATCTTAACCTGGTCCTCTATGGGCCTTCCCATCAGTCCGTTATCGAACATTGCTCTGAAACCCATATCATGACAAAATCTGATGTTGTCGATAAGGTCACTTCCTGCATGTTCACGAAACATTTCCATACCAGGAGCATATTTCAGTTTAAATGGAGTGGTTGCATCGTTAACCTTTTGTAGCTTTGGAAAAGCGCGGGTACCAAAAACTGCAGGAGCAGCTAAAATAGCGGCTCCTGTAGCAGTGGCTTTTTTTAAAAAGTCTCTTCTTGAATGATCCATATAATCAGTATTGATAAATTCAAATTACTTAGCCGGCGCAGGTTCAGGAACATAAGCCAATCCTGCTACAGGCACCGTTTTATCTACATCAACCGGACCAAAAGCAAATACTTTCGGGCCAAGTTTTAGATCGGAGTTCATCATCTCTTCATAGGTAGTCTCTTTGCCTGTATAGGCTGAAATACGTCCCATTATTGCAATCATAGTTGAAATAGCTGTATTTTCTGCTTCATTTATGGGTTTATTGGTACGTATCGCAGTTACAAGGTCAATATGTTCTTGCAGATAAGGATCAACCATTTTACTTTTTGACTGTTTACCGTTTTCATCAGGAGGATAAGCATATTTCCATATTACTGTCCCTGCAAGATCCTTCAGATATACTTCCTGACTTTGAGATAAGAATACAGATCCTTTCGAACCCTGAATCCTCTCAGAAACATTATCAGTACATCCGTCAATCTGGCGACACATGCTGTGGAAATGGCGACCATCTTCGAATTCAAAATCGATGCTAAAGTTATCATACTGGTTACCTGTTACACGGCGAAGCCTTGAACCAAATCCAACCGCCCTTGCCGGATGTGTCCCTGTAAACCAGTTCATTACGTCGAGGTTATGAACATGTTGTTCAACAATATGATCACCCGAAAGCCATGTCCAGTTAACCCAGTTTCGGATCATATATTCCATTTCACTCCATTTCGGATTTGGATCCCGATGCCACAGTTTGCCTCCATTCCAATAAACATTACCACTGACAACATCTCCGATAGCACCTTGACCTACCTGCTGCCAGGCAGAAATATAGTCACGCTGGTGACGGCGTTGAGTACCCGTTACTATACACAATTCCATCCCTTTTGCTTTCTGAGATGATGCCATTACCGATCTTGCTCCAACCGGATCAACGCAGACGGGTTTTTCAGCGAAAACATGCTTTTTAGCCTGTATTGCTGCTGCAAGATGATCGGGACGAAAGAAAGGAGGTGTAGCAAGAATAACGAGGTCAACACCGGCATCAAGAACTTTCTGATATGCATCGAAGCCTACAAAACATTTGTCTACAGGAACTTCCTGTCCTTTTTGTTTCAAAATTTCGGCTCTGCAGGAATCTATACGATCCTGAAAGGTATCACCCAAAGCAACAATCTTAAGATTTGGTCCTGCACTCAAAAAGTTAATAGCTGCACCTGTACCACGACCACCACAACCGATGAGTCCTGCCTTAAGAACCGGACCGTCAGGTGCCTGGTCAAGGAAATTAGCGACGGGAACTACTTTTTTTGTCTCTCGTGCACAACTTGTTATTATGGAAGGAACAATCACACCTGCCATGCCAACTGTTGCTGCTTTTCCAAGAAAATTACGTCTTGAAATACCTGATTTTTTCATATTATAAAAGGTTAAGGATTACTGGTAAAATTTTATAACGAAACTTTATTATGGAATGTAACCAAATTTAAAGATAGGCTTTTAAAAAAGCAAATAAATATTTCCTTTTAATGTTTTTTAACTTAATGAAGCCGGTAAGAAGAACTTTACCTTTTCATTCCAATATTCCCGGTTTTTCCATCAAATTCACATACTACCCTGAACCCGACATTGAAACAGTCGGAGTACCACCAGATGCTTTTCGGCATCTGAGGGTCGGTTTTCAACCATGACTCTGTTCTGGTATAGTCACGTGCCGCGCTTCTTAATGATGATGCTGTACTCAGGAATGAACCTCCCCTTACGACATGTTCAGTTCCCTGCTGCGGGCCCTTTGGATCTTTGACAATTCCTTCGGGGTATCGGGAATATGCATCCGGTTGATACCAGTCGGAACAGAACTCAGCCACGTTCCCGGCCATATTCCTTAATCCGAAAGGATTTGGCCTTACCCTGTCTGGTGGTTGAGTTTTTGTGGGACTATTACCTTTATATATTATATAGGTGTTGATTATTGTTGTATCGTTTTTTGAGAGTTTTGCTTTTAATCCCGTTTTTTCAAATCTCTTTGGATCGCCAGGGAAAAAATATGGGCCGGGGGAACCTCCCCTGCAGGCATATT
>PLML01000236.1 GCA_003141525.1 Bacteroidales bacterium | reverse complement strand
GTAAATTACAAATAATATTATAAAGTTATCGCATCACTAATGATTATGAACATATGAAAAAATTCAATCAGGATTTTATTTTGGGCTGACTTATAATCTGATTTCAGCCAAAAAATAATAATTACTAACTACAAAAGCTGGGCAATCTAACCAGATTTAGTTAGAGCAAATAGATTCATCTGGAGAAATTTGTTCAGTAATCCAATCGAAGCCTGTGATTTTTTCGCAGCTGTCTCTTCAAACTGGTGGTATGCTAAAATTCCTGAAACTAAGAGATCACAGGAATATGAGAAAACCCGACAATATTTTAATAAAAATGGAATCAGGGTTATAACGGATGATGTTATCGTAGCATATGGAATTAAGGCCTGATTTTAAATGCTATGGTTTTTTTAGAGATCCCGGGAATCAGAAAAACCTGGTTGGGGTGAATGGCACCACATCCTCAAAATGCAAAGCCCGTAAGATCAACGTCTTGCGGGCTTTCTCTTTTAAGAGATTTAGCTATCTAATGACAATATTTCTTCTTTTTCTACATTCCCAAATGTTTTAAAGCCTCATAGACGAGATAAGCCGGCCAGACAATTGCTTTTAAGAATCCTATTACGCCCATCCAAAAGCTGGTGGCATGTGAAATAAAATAAATTGCTGCTCCAATAAGGCCAAGTCCATAAACCGCACCTGCAGGGGCGCTTTTGTGAATTTCCTGTTTCATGATTTTTTCCTCCTTTATTATTTGTTGTTTTTAAAATGATAATTAGAAGTTAGATATTTTTTCATTATATGAAACTGCTATTCCCAGCTTTCATATATTTACAGTACAAAAAAACGAGAAGCAGATGAATATCCAAAATGCTTTTACCGGAACAATAATAGATTTGAAATAAAACAAATATTTGATTTAATTCCACGATTGCTAAAAGCAAGAATTGTCTTATAATTATAATCCCTGCTTCCTGAAAAATCAAAGACAGGACTAATAATTTTCAGTAATTTTTGGTTAAAAAAGAATTTTTCTGATGTTTTATAATAAGTTTTCTATGATAAAAGGCTCAGAATTATTCCTTTGGGATTAAATCTTATCCTTTTAAACCTTCTGTTTGTCAAAACAACAACTTCCTGAATATTAAATATATTGCTTCTCTATCATTCAGATAATTAGCGATATAGAATATTACATGACTTGGAAATTCATATCTTTCCTTGATTTCTGGTAAATATTGATCAATTTTTGACGAATAACACCTTTCTGTTTGTCAGTTGTTTTTAACTGTAAATAATCTGGTATATTTTATTGACAAAGTGCATCTGGAACTCTCCAATTTTGCCACTAATTGGGCTTTAGCTGCTTGACAGAAATCTTTTTACGTTTACTTTTAACTTGTAATTTAAACTGCAAAATATTACTTAAGGGGATAGAAGTGTATTTACAAGCTATATGGATAGTAGATTATGATGAAAAATTTGCAGGACAAATGATATTTCAACCTACAGAAAGAGTTTATTGGATTCCAGAATGGGATTTAATTATTACAGAAGAAATAACTTTTGAACACTATAATAAATATTGAAATGAAAACAACCGGAGAAATGCTTGATGAGCGACTGACTATTCAGGATGGTGTTCTTAAAGGAGCACGGATAACGATCTCTGAATCAGTAGCAAAGGAATTAATGGAAGATTATCATTCTCAGTTTCGTAAAAAGATAGAACCGGCGGGTGAAGAAGAATCAAAAATATGTTATTCATTTAATGTAGTCTCATCTCAATAAGCATTGATACATCTTTGGCAAATTGGTTCTGGATATTTCATTGCATTTAATCTCGATATTACCGGCAATGATTTAATTATATAACCGTAAATGATTAACTATGTTTTTCGTTTTTTTAGTTCTTCAGGTGGTTTGTGATGCCCTGCTTCCTGACCTTCACCTGGTTCGTTTGGGACAGGATCAAAAACCATGTTACTGACTGGCACTGATAGCTACTAACTACACCTTTTGCTGTTGCATATATCCTTGACTTTTCATTTGAGAAATTGTATAGCTTTGCTCTTTGGTTAAAAGCTGCTATTATTAGTTGAATTTAGGAACTTTAATTTAATATAAAATCAGAGAACTATGAAAGTTACTGTGACCAGAAAGGATAGTAAATTTCTCCCTGACCCTAGCAGGGTAATCGCCCGTTTTTTTAATATTTCCAATGAAAAAAGTAAGTATATTATCAGCAATGTGCTGGCTATGTCTGAAATCGAGGTATATACAACATTAAGTAAGGTGTTGAGAGGTTATTCCAGACGTCATAGAAATATTTCAATGATATTTGAAACGCATTTTAATAAACTGTATAACTTGTTTGATGAGTTGGGAATAAAACCAGGCAATGTTAATCAATCTCATAAGCTGCTTATAGGTTCATATTTCACACTGGAGTATTCAATTGAATCGGCAGCTTTTTTTAATCCATCCATCGTTGAAGATCCTGACCAGTCGGAATTAGGACCGGATGAGAAAAGAGTGATTTTAAGTTTCAGGGCAACTGGCGAAGGGCATATTTCGTCCATTGTTTTTCGTTCAGGTATCATTGACAGGAACAATAATCTTATTATTGAACCTGTCGGCAAAATGCTGGCAGAAGCAGAGCGAATCAAAAGGCATATTTACAATAAAAAATCATTTATTAAAAAACTGGATGAAATGCGTGATTTCGACAATAAAATTTCCCCAGTCTTTGTATTGGAAAAACTGGCCAACAGTTTTACTTATGACGAATTGAAAACGGCAGTGGAAGAAACAAGAAAAACACATCACCTGACGACAAATAAAGAATTAATAGTGAATCAAATGATGTGGCTGGCGAAATCTCACTACGAACTTGACTTTTCACTTGATTCGGCAATTTCCGAGAGAGTTATTTTTCCAATATCTGAAAGCGAAAGAAATGGCATTGAAGATGCACGTTTTGTTAAATTCACAGAGGAATACGGTGAAGTGACTTACTATGCTACCTATACTGCTTATGATGGCATATCCATATTACCAAAGTTACTTACAACCAAAAATTTCTATCATTTCAAAGGTTTACCCATTCATGGCGAACTGGCACAGAATAAAGGAATGGCATTGTTTCCAAGAATGATCAATGGTAAATATGCCATGCTGTGCAGGATAGATGGAGTGAATAATTATATAGCTTATTCTGATAATATAAATATCTGGCGCGAAGCCAAACTAATTCAGACACCAAAATTTTCCTGGGAACTTATACAGGTTGGAAATTGTGGTTCCCCTATCGAGACGAAAGACGGTTGGCTTGTAATTACACACGGAGTCGGCCCCATGAGGGAATACGTATTAGGAGCATCATTATATGAACTTGATAATCCTGAAAAAGAGATTGGCAGGCTAAAGACACCTTTATTGTCTCCCAATGCTGAAGAAAGGGAAGGTTATGTGCCTAATGTTGTTTACTCCTGCGGTTCAATTATCCACAATGGTAATCTGATTGTTCCTTATGGCATTTCAGACTACGCATCTACTTACGCTTCGATTAATTTAAATGAACTCCTGAATGAACTTAAGAGCTAAAAATAGCAGAAGAATTGGTAGTTACTGCAACTTCAACCTCTGGTTCCTTAAAACGTAAACCCCGCGAGATCAATGATCTGCGGGGCTTTATGTTTTACATGGTTCTAAATTAATTCATTTGCTGATATACCTTTATCAGGGATTTTGGAAGTTCCCCGTTGTAAATAATTTTGTAGAATGAAAAGCCATTGTAAGGTATTTCGTTTTCACCTTTATAAATTTTTACACGGTTTCCCAAACCTTCTTTCTTAAAATGCAATAGAAACGTGTCTTCTCTTTTTTTGTTTAATTGCTCAAATTTAGAATTGATAACAGATAAGCCAACAAAACTGTTGCATTTTTCCTGTATGGTATAGAGCATGCTATCGTGAACCTGTTTGTTCAAAAATTTAACGAACAATGAATCTTTTACAGGCATGTTTTCAACTTTCATAGAATCCTCTTTACTGAAAAACAGAGCATTTAACTTTCCGGATATCAAAAAATATTTCTTCCTGGCTTCAAAAAAACCTATATATTCTTTTTCTTTTTCAGCATACTGATTTGGATAAACACCAAGCGTTACCTCAGGATTCTTTTTCAGAAAGTCTACCATTTTATTTACAAATTTTTCCTGCCGGTGCAGAAGTGAATTCTGTCGTATTTCCCACTCCATTATAAGTGATTTATCAATTTTATTTTCCGATTTTTTCTCCAGTAATCTGAAAGGAATTAAAGCCGGATTAACAAATATTTTCCCAAAAATATGAAAAACAACCTGGCGCAGATGAAATGTCGGATTCTTCATATTGCCTGTTATAGGAATCTGGTAATCAATGACATTTCCGTGCTGGCGAGTTAAGAACATTATTAAAGGTGAAGAAATCAGCTTTGTGTTTTTGTAACTTTGTTGTCTGAGTACATGCGGATCAATTACCAGGAAGTGATTATCGCTTTTGATAATTCCGTGCCTTACTTTCCAGGTGCCGGTAATTTCTATTGTACCCCTGTCTAACGGGAAAGAAGTATAGGTAATAAGATAGGGGTTAAAAATTGAAACAGGCAATCTCTGAAGATGATATTGCATATCAAAATCTCCGCTATCTTTTGGACTTATACTCAGGGCTACTGTGATATTACCATAAGGCTTAATACCTGATTTCAAGGATACTTTAACCCAATTGCTGTTTTTATTAACAGAATCAGCAACGACATAAAGCGGATTTGTTTCAATTGAAAATTTTTCGTTGGAAGAATAGTCATTGAATCTGAAACATCCTTTGTAAATAGCCAGCCTATTAATCTTGTAATCGCTCTGAAAAAAAATTTTCGCAAGTACCTTTATGTAATTCCCAATTATAAAAATAAGGTTAAACCGTGCGGGTTCTGTCTTATTTTCAGAAGTGTTAGCTCCGTATTTTCCAAACATCTTTTGCACGTTATCCAAATAATCATAAAGCTCATATTTGATAAAAGGATGGTTTAGCGATAATGAATCGAAAAGATATTTATGGTTACTGGGGCTTAATTCATCTATTTTTAATACCAGTTTGTTGAAGGATGCATAATCATCCTTCGGGTTTTTTCCAAAATGAAAGTCATTAATTGCCAGCAAACCCCTGGCATTTAAATTTTCCTGATCGTTAAAATTTCCTGTTGCACTTATATCAGCATCAAGGTTGGCGCTGAAAGTGCCATAGTTGACTAAGTTTTTGAGGTATTGGTCTAAAAAATTTAAATCATACTTATGAATTACAGCAGCCAGCCGATAATCCAGATTTTTTAAGTTTATAGTAAAACTGCCTCTTAAGCTACCGGAATCAATTCCTGACAGGAAAGAAATATTAGCCCTGATTGTATCTGCATTCCAATACTTACCAGTACTTTCAATATTAACTTCTTTAATAAAATAATTTATTGGGATTACTTTTTCACGGTAATGGAACTCCCCGTTTTTTATTTTTATATTCAGGATATTAAAGTGAAATGGTGATGTAGTTGCTTCAGTCTTTTCAGCAGCGATTTTTTTTACCAGATCGTTGAAATTAAAATTCTTTTTGTTTTGAATTATTATTCCCATTGGATCATCCAATGTGAGGTCTTTTATTTCTATAGTTTTAGAAAATAGTTTAAGCAATGCAAAATTTGCACTAATCCCTTTTGCTGAAAAGAAAACGCTGTCGATTCCAACTGTGTCAGCCTGGTTTTTCGATTCATAAATTTTCAGGTTGCGGATATGAATATACCCGGTAAATAGATTTACATAAACCCGCCCCATTTTAATTTCCCTTCCAATGTATTTAGTGTCATTCTTCTCAATCAGATATTTTGTGATCGGCGAGGCCAATAAAATAACAGCTATTACTATAACGATGATTGAACTGATTACGGTAATTATTGGCTTTTTATAATTGGTGTTTACAATTTTCATTTTCAGAATATTATAATAAAACTTCAGTTTCGTCTAAAAGATGTAAAATCGTAAAAAGAATGAGCGGTTGGAAAACTGAGGATTTTCTGTGTTGATTATTAATCTTGTATAACCTGCTTCTCATGAAGACAAATTTATCATTTTCCACACATATAATCAGCTCAATTACAGGAAAAGGAAAAAGACAAAAGTCAAATTAATCAAAAACCATCAGAATGAAAGTGAAAATTGTATAGCTCAAGGCGCGTTGGCAACCCCGAAATGGTGCGAACTGCAGCCGAAACGGTAGCGCGTAAAGGCTTGTGTAGCGGGCGCCCGTTTTGGCTGAAGTTGGCATTTCGGGCCTCTTTTTCTTTGTTTCATTTCTTTTGGAGGAGCAAAAGAAATGAAAAATAAATATCCTTTATTTCATTTTAAGTATCAGGGCTTTATACCGGGTGTCATCCCTGATCTTCCCGAAGGCAGGATCGGACTCGACCGTTTTTCGTGAATTAAAACCATGGTTCATGGCTGCAGAAAGTGCATCAACCGACTCCTTTGATTTACCTGATCCGGCCAGGGACCTGGCAAGATTATAATAATTATTCTGGTTTTCACTGTCCGACAATGTGCAGATCTCAAACTGGAAGGCTGCCTGTGCATAAAGCCTGTTCCTGTAATATGATGTCCCCTGCTCAGAGCAGAGGATAGAAATGAAATTCAGGACTCTTGATGCCATCTGGCTGTTTTCAGCACTGCCTTTATCACGAAGCCTTATAAGTGCTCTGGTCTCATTTTTCCACCAGGCTGACGCACTGTCGGGTAATGAACCTGAATTAACGATCTCACTCAGGTATTTCAGATATTTTTCTTTTCTCTCCTGTTCAGTTGCAGCCATTTTATTCCATTTGCGGGTTGCCATATGATATTCAGCCGATTTTTCGGAATCAGTCAGCAACTGTGTCATACGGGAGGCAAAAGGAGTTCCCTGAAAGTCTCTTGCGGCAAACCTCATGTACATCATTGCATCAGACTGGTTTCCGGCGGATAACTGCGAATTGATCAGGTTTTGTGTTTTGTTTTCAATATATGAAAGAAATGTCTGATCGGCCGATATTATTTTCCTGTTCATTGTCTGAAGGACAAACCATTCCACAGCTTCAGTGATCAAATCGGAACCGGGCCATTGATGACCCCCGGAGAATGTCCTGAGATATGATATCACCCTGGTCTGGTTGCTGAAGAAGCCAGGCAGGTCGTGCATTTCAAGATAATTCATATCGCGGGTGCCGGCCAGGCCGTAATATAAGAAGTCGGAATTTCCTGACGGGAGATAATTCCTGTCATTAGGCAGGCCTGCCCCGCAACCGATAACACCGGATATCCTCTTTTCTTTTACAGCAAAGGCCATTGCAAAACGTGATCCTCCGGAAAAACCTGCAGCATAGATCCGTCTCTGATCTACAGCGAATCGTTCTTCAACATCCTGAAGCATTGCAGCAGCGGCAGTGAAATTATCTCCCAGCGGTCCATTGCGTGAATTGTTTGAACAGGCAAGGATGAATCCATATTTTCTGCCTGCCTCAATGAAACTACTAACGCCTGTTCTTCCCCTTGCCGAAGGATCAAAAATAAGGATGACCGGCCAGCTCTTTTTATTATCATATTGTGCCGGCCGGTAAAGAGCATAGCTCTGTCCAATCTCATCACGGCATTGGACCGTATCAGTAACCTGATCTCTGGCGGATACCTGCGAGAACAGGAATGATTGAGACGTGAAAGCCTGGAGGAAGAAGAACAGGCTGAATATATTTTTAAAGATGGTTCCCATTTTTCAGATTTGTTCTGACTTGTGTTTTCCGACATCCGAAGATATTAATTTAACTTATATTTTTTTTCGCTCTCATATTCGCACTCACACATCCCTTTATCAACATTGCCTGATCAATGATCTGCTGGGTTTTGAATTTTAAGATGTGATGGATTTTGTATCATGCACAATATCAATCTCATCCTGCTTTTAGGAAGTCCAGATATCTCCTTTCAAGCCTTTCTTTATCCGGCCAATGGATTTTATCTGAAGGCAATTATTTTCTTAAGTTCCCAACCAATAGAATTTTTGTTTTTCCTGACTTTAATAATCCTTTGAATTAAGTTTCACCATTATTTCTCTAAAACTTTCGAGTCCAGTTTCGAGATTCTCAATAATATCTGCAGCCAGAACATCAGGATCAGGCAGATTATCAAGATCGGCCAGCGATTTGTCTTTGATCCATGTAATATCCAGACTGGTTTTGTCTCTACTTATAATTTCTTCGTAAGTGAATTTTCTCCATTGTCCTTCCGGATAGGATTCTGAATTATATGTCTCCTTTCGAAGTTGCCGGTTAACCGGATTATAACATTTAATAAAGTCTTTAAGGTCATCCATCTTAAGAGGATTTTTCTTAAGTGTATGGTGTACATTTGTCCGGTAATCATAAATCCAAACCTCTCTGGTCCATGGTTCTTTGGAAGCCGGTTTAGCATCAAAAAATATTACATTTGCTTTCACTCCCTGAGCATAAAATATTCCTGTTGGTAACCTCAGAATAGTATGCAGATCTGTAGTTTCGAGCATCTTTTTCCTAACTGTTTCTCCGGCGCCTCCCTCAAACAAAACATTATCTGGTACAACAACTGCTGCCTTACCTGTTGTTTTCAGCATGGTGCGTATATGCTGTACAAAGTTTAGTTGTTTATTACTGGTTGTTGCCCAGAAATCCTGACGATTGTATGTCAGGTCTTCTTTCTCCTGTTCCCCCTCCTCATTTGTGAAAGTCATGCTGCTTTTCTTTCCGAAAGGAGGATTGGTAAGGACATAATCAAATCTCATTCCATTATCGGCGACCAGGGAATCGTTTGGGGATATGACATTTTCGCTTTCAATATCTCCTATGTTATGAAGAAAAAGGTTCATAAGACATAGTCGCCTTGTGTTGGCAACTATCTCATTACCAAAGAAGGTCTTGTATTTAAGGGAGTGCTTTTGTTCAATGTTAAGTGAATGATTAGCAACCAGATTATCATATGATGCCAGGAAGAAGCCACCGGTCCCACATGCAGGATCAGCAATGGTTTTTTCAGGCTGAAGATTTAAGCATTCGACCATCACTTTTATAAGCGCTCTCGGAGTAAAATATTGCCCGGCCCCGCTTTTAGTATCCTCTGCGTTCTTCTCAAGAAGCCCCTCATAAATCTGACCTTTAATATCTGTCCCCATTGTGCTCCACCTCTCTTTGTCAATCAGATCAATGAGTTTGAAAAGCTTAGCAGGATCCTGGATTTTATTCTGGCTCTTGGTGAAAACCTGACCCAGAATACCCTTTTGCTGTGATAATTCCCTCAGCAATACTGAATAATGAAGCTCAAGCGCAGATCCTGTTTTTGAAGTCAAACTTTCCCAGTTGTATTCTTTAGGAATAAGTAGTTTACGGTTATACGGGGGTTTACTGAATTCATCAGCAAGCTTAAGGAACAGCAGATAAGTCAGTTGTTCGAGATAATCACCATAGCTCACCCCATCATCTCGAAGAGTGTTGCAAAAATTCCAGACTTTGCTGATTATTGTGGATGTATTCATTTTATAATTTTTGTTTTCTTTCGGAAGAATTTTTCAAACTTTTCCAGCTCCGGAGGAGCGGTACATTAATAGTAAATTTAGTTATAAAAATACCGAGCTCCGAAGGAGCGGAAAATTAATAGAAGAATTAATCATAGCAATGTTGAGCTCCGGAGGAGCGATATCTTTAAACATCATCAAACAGATATTCGGTTTTATAGTCTATATTATTATAATTAAGCAAATTAACATATTCCTCTTTGAAACTCTTCATCTTATGATGTTCTTCCTGGTTTTTGATATAATTGATTATTGTATCCAATTCAGCAGGATTACACGTGAAGGCTCCGAATCCATGCTGCCATTCAAAACGTCCCTGAACCCATCTCTGTTCGTTGATAAAACGGGATGAGTTGGCTTTTATATCTCGGATCAGATCAGATAAAGCCATAGTGGGTTTAATGCCCAACAGAAGGTGGATATGATCAGGCATGCCATTGATTATCATTAGTTTCTGATCATTATTAGTAACGATACCTGTTATATATCTGTACAGACCATCTTTCCATCTCAGGGAGATGATATTTTCTCTGCCTTTGACGGCAAAGACCGCATGAATGAATAATTTTGTATATGTATCGGCCATGATGTATCGCTCCTCCGGAGCTCATAATATTTTATATATCAATAGTTCTATTAATATTTTGCTCCTCCGGAGCTAATAAATTTTAATTCATCAATAATTCTATTAATATTTCGCTCCTCCGGAGCTAATTATAGTTCTCATCCGGTTTAACTAGTTTTCCTTCAAACGCCTGTTTAAGTACCGATTGCCGAAGCGATTCGGATTGCTGCAGGCAATTGTTTATGGTCTCCTCTATCTTATCGCAGACTGAAAGACGGGTTTCGATTTCGTTAACTATAATCTCTTGTTCTTTGATTGTGCATGGAACTGGAATTACTAGGCCTCTCATTGCTTTTAACGAGACATTTTTTATAGTGCTGCCTGTAGCTGTATTGTTAGCATATTTTATAAAACGTTGACTAGAAATAAAATGCCTAATCAACCTCTTGTCAACACCTTCATTTACATTAAAATAACATGCACTTTTACCAAGAATAACTTTTTCTCCTTTATAAAATGATGTGTTTCCAATAGTACCATTAATTGAAACTAATATTGTTTTATCATTTAAAGGCTTTTTATATTTCTCGAATTCTTTGAATGAAACTTGTTTTGTGGCACTATTTATTTTTATTTTCCCATTATTTAAATTGTTCCCATTTATAAAATAATACTCACCGTCAGAAGAATATTTAGGTGTCCCATGTAGTCCATCGCCTAGAACAGATGTAATTTCTTTTAGAGTATTAGATTTCCATCCTTCTGGCAATTGACCATCTTTGACATCTTTATTTGTAAACTTTCCCTCAAAAGCCCACTTCAGTACTGCCTGGCGGTAAGTTTTCAACTGTAGCTTTACCATTTCGAGTTGCTGCTTGCCTTTATCCAACTCGCTGAATAACTCTTCGATCTTTGAAACTATTCTGAGTTGTTCAGAGAGAGGGGGAATAACAATCTGTATTGATTCAAACTTGCTCTTGTTAACTATTGGAACAGTTGTAGCTGCTACTAATTTATTTAACTGGTCGATAAATTTATGTGATTGTACCTGATAGAAGAGAAATAATCCATCTAACCTAACCGATGGGACAATTGCATTAATTTGCTGATTAAAAGCAACAATAGATTTGTTTATTGCAGTTCTACCTAAATTCCCAATGCAGGTTACTAAAACAGAGTCAATGGGCAAGAGTCTAGCATGTTTAGCACCTTTAGTTGAAAGTCTTTCTGGGGCATCTATTATGGGTTTGTTCAATAATTGTGGCGGTTTTACAAAGGGAATGTCATTTCCATAGTTTTCTAATTCCTTAGTAGGAGGTGTCGTTCCTGTAACCACATCACATACATCTCGCAACTTCTCTATTCCCCAATGTTCAGGTATTGATTTTCTATCAATCATTTAAACATACTTGTTTATTTCTGGCATTTCTGTATAATGTTTCCCCTGGAGTGATTTGCCATTTTTCTTTTTATTAGTACCACCCCATTGTTTAAAGTAGAACGCAACATTTGCTTTCCGGCATTGATCTTTTATATCCAGAACCCATTCTTCTTTTACAGGGCGCGGTATTCTTCCACTTTCGCCTCCGACAATAACCCAGTCAATACCTGTGAGATTTATTCCGGGGATTTCGGTAAGTAACGGTTCACAACTCAGGAATTTGATTTTTGCCCCGGTTTGTCTCAGTAAATCAATGCGTTTTGTAACGGTATTATCTTCAACTGTAACTCCCATCCATATATTATGTGTCCATTCAAGATAACCTTCTTTATCATAATAGTTCTTACAACCAGCAGAAATCTTTGTACAACCTGTTATCGGATTCCAGGTTGATTCGGTCCATTCTATTTTGGTTCGGGCCATATTATCGGGATTTTATTATTTGTCCGGCGATTTTTGTCGCGAACTTGTTATTTGAAGCAAAAATAAAATGAAAAATTGGAACGCCTCTCGAATTTTCCAACCGTAAAGGCTTTTCTGTTACATACTTCCAAATCGTTTTCAATTGTATTGCATATAATTCAGCAATCTTCTCAATTGGACTGCTAACTTTCCTGACAATTTCCGTTTCGCCAAAAAGTGAATTATATGTTTTTTTTTCATAAAAGTATTTAATTATAGGGTAATTATTCAATTCTTTAATTTGAAATTTCTTTGTTAACATCCGCGTCTCGGCTTCGCTCGACGTCCAGAAAGGGTGATTGAGCGGAGTCGAAGGGAACATTTAGGGAGCGTTTCTATAATTCGTTTTATTCCTACATTCCGACAACTCATGAAGTGTATTAGTTTCACCCTTAATCAAGGCCTCCTTTTTCTTTCTGCTCCATCCCTGGACCTGCTTTTCACGGTAGAAAGCATCATCAATCCTGTCAAACTCCTCATAATAAACTAATTCAACCGGCAAATGCTTTCTTGTAAAATTTGCACCTTCTCCATTTTGATGTTCAATCAGCCTCCTTTCCAAATCGTTAGTACTACCGGTGTAGTAATGACCATTGGAACAAAGTAATATATACATGTAACCTTTCATATTCTTACTTAATTTTATTAGTGGCTTTGACTGAGTTAACCCACCATACCAGGCACTGAGCGAAGTCGAAGTGCCAGATTCGCTTAACTACCAAATCTGATAGCTGAGCGGAGCCGAAGCTATGCTGCCAGCGCCTCATTCAACTCACTGATAATCTCTTCAGTCTTTTCTCCAAACAACTGCCACATCTTACCTTTTCCCCCGAGGGCATCGAAAGGTGTATATCCGAGGTCGTCATAGTCAAGGTGAACGCTTGTTGCAATATGATCTTTTATCATTCTAAGCCAGCTCATCTGATTATCATTAAACTTAAGAGTCCCTGCTTGCTTTTTAAATACCCACTCCCGGAAATTTTTATCAACTGTTTTATCATAGCTGGTAAGATCCTTGTCAATACATGTTATTTTCCTTATTAGCGAAATAAGAGCGATCATTTCATTTTTTGGTGACCCTGTTACTTTTTCAAGCTGACTGTATGCCTGCCAGACATGCATGGGCGACAGGAGAGGTTTGTCTGAAATCAGATGATCTGCAAGTTCCTTCATCATTTTAAAAGTAATCTCGCGTCTTCGGAGCGGCTGGTTATAAAATATCTGCAATGCAACAATTTCATTCTTGTGAGTTTCGACCCAGCTTCTAAAACCAGCGACCAGTTCTTCAGCATTTGATTTATTGTCTCTATCCCACCCTGCAAAAATGATCTTGTCTCGGTTTATGTCGTCGATTATCTGTTCATGCGCTTTCCTGACATTTTCAATATACGTATTGAGGTCCCCGGTAAAGGTTGAAGCTGCAGTTTCAATTAATTCCGTTCGTCTGCGGATTAATTCATCCGCTTTATCTGCAGGAGAAGCAGAAGCATATTCCGATTCTACTTTTAACCTGATGTCTTCAATTATATCAGGATCATAAGCATTGAGAAGTTCCTTTACAACCTGGATTATGGTTTTACCTTTGGCCTTCGCGAAAAAAATATTTTTCTCTTTTTCAGTAATCTGCTTCTCAAGTCTGATCAGTCTGTTGGCAATCGAAGAAAATAGATCATCATCACGTACCCCCACTGCAATTGCGCCCAGCAAATCCTTCAGCGGAATTCCTGGTTTCTTTTCAAGTGGCCGGCTGTCGGTCTTAAGGCTTTTGGTGACCCCAACAGCATCAACGATTACAAAATGGTCTTTCGTAAATCTGGCTGAGGGGCTGACTTTCCTAAGATCATCAAGTGAGATAGTTCGTGTGCCACGACCCTTCATCTGTTCAAAATAATTCCGGCTTTTCACATCGCGCATAAACAGAAGACATTCGAGAGGTTTCACATCGGTACCGGTAGCAATCATATCTACTGTAACTGCTATACGTGGATGATAGGCATTTCGAAACTGGGCAAGAACAGATTTAGTATCTTCTTCGGATTTATAGGTCAGTTTTTTGCAAAACTTATTTTCTTCGGCAAACTCCTCCCGGACTATTTGAATAATATCATCTGCGTGAGAATCTGTCTTTGCAAAAATCAGAGTTTTGGGAACTTCAAATTCACCATTTTCTGAGAATCTTTCAGGAAACATATCAGGTAGATGGTCTTTAAAATTTCTGATTATTGTTCTGATCTGATTTGGATTAACAACCTCATCATCAAGTTTCTTGTTTGAATAGACCAGATCCTCATCGAGTTGGTCCCAGCGTTTTTTACGGGTTAGTTTTTCTCGGTGATCAACAAATTCTCCTTTCCAGATCTTTGAACCCTTCTTTGTGATATCGGTTTCAATGAGGAAGATATTATATCCGACATTAACCCCGTCGACAACCGCCTGCTGATGAGTGTATTCACTAACAATATTCTGTCTGAAATATCCAAATGTCCTGTTATCGGGTGTCGCAGTCAGTCCGATCTGAAAAGTATCGAAATATTCAAGAACCTGTTTCCACAAGTTGTAAATACTGCGATGGCATTCATCAATAACCACAAAATCAAAAAACTCAACCGGCAGCTTCGCATTATATACAACTGGAACCGGTTCTCGTTTATGCCAGTTAATTTCACCCGGATTTGTTTCTTCAGCCTCTTCAGGAAGTTCCTCTCCTTTTAATATAGAATACAATCGCTGTATTGTACTGATACAAACCTGGCTGTCAGAAGCAACGTAACTGCTTCTAAGTCTTTGCACATTGTAGAGTTCCGTGAACTTCCGGTTATCGTCTACCGGTGTATAAGCCATAAATTCCTGTTCTGCCTGTTCTCCAAGGTTTCGTGTGTCGACAAGGAACAGAATCCGTTTAGCGCCGCTGAATTTCAGGAGTCTGTATATTGAGGTTATAGCAGTATATGTCTTACCTGATCCGGTAGCCATCTGGATCAGAGCACGAGGTCTGTTCTCTTTGAACGATTTTTCCAGGTTCCGGATCGCTACAATCTGGCAGTCTCTTAATCCAGATGTTGCCAATAGAGGTAAATCCAATAATCTTTTTCTGAGAGTCTTCTCCTTTTTCTGCCATTCACGGAATGTTTCAGGTTTATGGAAAGTAAAAGTTGGTCTCGATCGCGGTTTTGGATCTCGGTAATCTGTAAAACGAGTTAGTTCACCTGTACTTTCATATACAAAAGGTAGAGGATCATTATTCAGATATTTGAGTTTGCTTTCCGCGTAATCTCTGGATTGTTCTTCATAATCTGTAAGACGAAAACCTTCTTCTACTTTTTTTGCCTCAATTATTCCTACAGGTTGTTTATCGACGAAAAGTAAATAGTCAGCAGGTCCGCTATCCGTTTGATATTCCCTGATTGCCACACCTATCCCGGCATTCAAATTGATCTCTTTCTTATTCTGAATTTGCCAGCCACAGGCAATTAATTGTTTGTCAATATTATCGCGTGCTAGTTGTTCGGGATTCTGATTTGTCATTATTATTATAGTAATCTTAATAACCCGTTAAGATATATAAAATCCAGTTAACTTTTAACGAGAAGTATTTAGTGGATATTAAGAAAATGAGATACTTTAGATTAATGGAATAAAAACTTATCATTTGGTTGAATTAGCAACTGTACCTTTAATTGCAGAGCATTATAAATCAATCAACCAAAAAATTTATATTTAAAGTTGTTGACGAAAATGATGATAAAATCAATGGTTTTACTACTTGATTTTAATCACAACTTTACCTCTTGGATGCTTTTGTTCAAAGTACTCAAATGCTTCCCTTGCATTATTAAGAGTGAAAGTTTTATCAATTAGCGGTTTAAGCTTTCCGCTTTCTACTAATTCACTTAATCTTTTGAGTTGCGAAGTGCTTGTTTGGGTCATTTGAGTAATAGCAGTTATACCATATTCTTTCGCCAGGTTCTCATCAACATTTCCTACCATGGAAACAAGTATACCTCCTTTTT
Organism: Bacteroidales bacterium; assembly: GCA_003141525.1. Classification (GTDB taxonomy): domain Bacteria; phylum Bacteroidota; class Bacteroidia; order Bacteroidales; family VadinHA17; genus LD21. Next base: position 18,327 of record PLML01000236.1, on the reverse strand, counting down.
TCACCACCTTATATGAGTTATTAAGCTCTTCTGCTGCACCGACCAAAACAGCATCATAGCCTTTAATAATAGAAGTAAAATCATTTGTCTTATAATCAATGACTTCATCAGCACCTAGTTGTTTTGCCAATTTAATATTAGAAGTGCTTACACTTGCTGCTACATAAGCTTCGTGTAATTTCGCTAATTGTATAGCCAAAGAGCCTATACCCCCGCTCCCTCCGTGAATCAGAATTTTCTGCCCTTTCCGGAGCTTGATATGCTCTTCAATGGCCTGGATTGCGCTTGCTCCTGCAAGAGGCAGAGAAGCCGCAGCAGCCATATCAATTGACCTTGGCTTTTTTGAAACCTTGTCAACAGATGCAGAAGTGTATTCTGCGAGTGAACCTGAACCACCAAGAAATGCTCCGGCATAACCATAAACTTCATCGCCAGTTTTCACATTTATAACACCTTCTCCAACTTCAGCTACAATACCCGCAAAGTCACCACCCAAAACCGAAGGAAAACTTAATGGCATCATTTGATGCAGATAACCTGCACGAATTGCTGAATCAATCCGATTCAAGCTTGCAGCGTGGACTTCGACTAAAACCTGACCAGCTTTTACCGCTGGTTTTTGGCTGTCATTAGAAGTTTCTATTACTTCTGTACCGCCATAATTATTAATTATTATTGCCTTCATATTATTTTTTTGTTTGAGCAAAGATAATTATTTTTGCTTTCCAAAAGATAGCAGTTACCTAAAAGTAAGCAATAATTATGGAAAAGTCAATAAGAAAAAGACATACAGAGTGCTCATCAATGATGCTGCCTGTCAGAGATGCACTCGATGTAATCAGTGGCAAATGGAAATTAATGATACTTATTTCAATATCTGCTGGAAATAAAAGGTTTCGGGAAATAGAAAGAAGTATCCAGAAAATCAATTCAAAAGTCCTTGCAAAAGAATTAAAAGATTTGGAAGAAAATAAACTGATAAAGAGAACTGTCTACGATGATTACCCTGTTTTAATTGAATATTCCTTATTACCGTATGCTGAATCATTAGGAGATGTTATAAAAGCATTGAGTAATTGGGGAAGTAATCACAGAAAACACATTCATAGTAAATAATCATCATTGTCAAATGCTTATTCGAAGCGGTGTTAAATAGTTGCCTCTAACTAGTCTTTATAGCACCTGAACCTTTAATTGCAAATCAGTGAAAATCAATGATCTAATGAATCAATATTTAAGAGGTCGATGGATTTGATGATGAAAATATACGCTTTTGAGATTTTTTGACTTATCTCATCCCAAAACTAACCAGATAAATTTGGGATGCGATGACAAATATTATCGACTTTGGTGCTTAGAACAAACAAAAATTATTAAACCAAAATATGGAGATTGTTGTGTTTTTTGTTCATGTGGCAGCATCCTATTCAGAATACTTTTTTATCCATGCCTGATATTCTTCAGGAGACATCTTGTTCATTTTATTCAACAGAAAACCGGTGATTGCCCATATCTTCTGATCGGTATGTGTTGGGCCAAATGCAGGCATGCTGGTCATCTTTATGTCTTTCAATCTTTTGCTGATGGAGTGATGCTTGGTGGTTCTGATCATCCATTTTGTAATTTTATTATGCGTAGTCAGCTGGCTAACATCATAAGCACCTGAGTAAATGTATGCGATAAATACTGCAAAGATTAAAACCAGAGTGATAATGACAGTAAGAATTACTTTTTTCATAGTAGAAGTTTTCTTCCGTAAATATAATAAACTTCGAGCTATTCAGAAGAGGCAGCTTCAATTAAAAAGGTCTTGGTTGTCTCTGGCTTTTTTAGAAAAGTCAAATTCTTTTATTTCAGGAAACTCAAAATGGCAACTGCCATTCCAAAATGTGCAAACACCAGGGTTCTGGTAGGATAGAAATAAATACGTAAACGTTCTTTTTATTGGACATCCAGCAAACCGCATAAAGACTCTTTGGGCACCGGTGGCACCATGAATTAAGAACAATTAAAAAGCTGAAAGTGTTAATTATCATTGCTTTCAGCTTTTTGTTTTTATGAATCTGGTCAACTATTGCACGATTGGCTGAGAAACTGGTTTATTTTAAGCAAAAAACCCGGACTGTTAAACAAGTCGGGTTTTATTTTACTAATTTCCTCAATAGAAATAAATAGTTATTAGCAATTTACACATATACGAATGGTAATAGTAAATAAGGATTTCTAAAATTAATATATCTTATTTACCTGTACAGGGTTTATAGATTGCTCCAGTAGCAAAATCAATTATTGCTCCGGGCCAGAAAAGTAAAATGTCAAGTACTAATACACCACCCCTGACTGCTCTTTGTGGTTCTCCAGCTTTAGGTTTGGTTCTTTGGCACGTAGAAACGGGGCCACAGAAAACGGTTGCACATGAAGGCAATATTATCATAACTAATAATAGTATTGCCAAAATTGTTGATGTGATTTTTTTCATAACAAAAACTTTTAGATGGGTTAATAAAATGAGAATGTTCAAGTTTTTTTAATTACTATGGTTTTTGAAATAATATCGTGCCATGTAAGATTATTATCATAGAAAAAAATTGTCAATGCTTCAAGGGGAATAAATCTACATAATGTTCTTACAAAAACTTTAAAAATTGATGGTCTATTAAGAGATAGATTATCAGCAACCTTCGTTCTTGTAATAAGTTTCCCTGGAGTAGAGGAAAATGTGATTTCAAACAAAAAATAGTACAAAAAATACAACACAAATGCAAGGATTCTATTGTTTTTGGTACTGTAAACCTGAAAAGCAGGATGATATCTTACTAGAATTGATATAATTAAAAATGCTATAATAATTAAAACTATTGAATCGATCAGAAAATTAAGAAATCGAACCAACATTGTAGTATTCTTTTTTGTCATTTATTAATTAAAGAAAAGTGAAACTTTTGTTTAAAGTGCATCACTATCAAAATTAAACATTAAATCTTCTATAAGCAATTAATTTGTTTTTTCCTGCACTTCCTATTTTTAAAACAAAACATTTTGCATTCGGCCAAACTAAAAACCCCTGATATTTCTACCTGGGTCCTGCTACGTTTGGGGCGTGCCAAAATCCCATTCGTTTAATCTTATATTCAAATTTAGAAAGCTCCGGGGCCAAAAACAAATCTTTTTGCTTAAAGGTGAAATATGGTTTAATTTTGGTCAGGGATCAATAGAACCAAAAGTACTTTTATCCACCCTTTTGGTATGGATTTGATAACTTTTATTAATCATGTTAGCGGTCAGCACTGACAATCAGTAAGATCCTGACTGGATTAAAAAAGCCAATCGCTAATTAAAAGAATAGCAACCTCTAATATTTGAATTTGATCACAAACACTTAATGTAATGACACCACTAAAATCCACTAATATAAAAGGGAAATTTCTTATAACTATTTACTTCCTGACTTCATCCTTTCTGGCTGCTCAAGTTTCAGACTACACTTATGGTGATTCTAAATCTGTTAGCTCCGATAATAAGTATGGCCAATTAATTATGGAAATGCCTTTTGGAGCTAAACTTTACAAAAACTACATTAAGGCTCAGGAACTACTAGATAATATTAAAAGCGTATGCAAAGGGAAAGCTATATTTATTGATTTTTGGGCAACCTGGTGCAGTCCATGCATAGAAGCAATGCCAAATACTAAAAGGCTCTATTTTGAGGTAAAAAACTTGCCAATTTAATTGGAATTGATGAAACGGGCGGAGGTTTTTGTGATTTTTGAGTTGTGCCATCCCAAATTTACTGAAGGAATCTGGAATGGTATAATACTTTTGAAACCCTGGTGTTATTAAAAGAAAGCGTTCTATTTTGCAGTCAGTTAAGGAAACTTTTGATATTACAGTAATAAAAAAAATAATGAGTATCAGGAATCACGCATAAAAACCCATTGATTTTCAAGCGTTTTGCAATTTTTTATTCATGATTACCGATAGTCATATTATATAAAGATATCTTTTGATGAAGATCCTGTCAAACAATTCCATGAAAAACTTTATTAGAATTCAGTTTGATGTTTGTCTTTTTTGGTACCCCGAACCTGCCTGCCGGCAGGCAGGCGGACAAAAGTTGCAGCCAAGAGTTGAAGGAGTATTAATCCAGGAGATTATATTTTCGAAGAAAATCATCTGCAACCTTTAGTATTTCATCACCAAAGTAGCGTGAATATTTTGGGTTTCCCTCTCCCAGATAGTGCCTCATTCCCGCATATGTATGCAGTTCAAAATAATTACCTTCCTTATTCATGGCGCATTCAAAGAATTGCACAGTCCAGACAGGAACCTGTTCATCATACTCGCCATGGAACTCGATCATCGGAGGCATTCCTCTCTTTATATTATGGGCTGGAGAGATACTCCATATTTTATTCCGGCGGTCAGCCAGCAACCGGTCGCACCAGCCTTCCACTGCATTTACACATGCTGAAAACAGCAGAATTGCATCCGGGCGACAGCTTATGCTGAGGTTATCTGATTTTTCAGTGTAATCATCAATCATAGCTGTGCATAATGCCAGGTGACCTCCGGCAGACTGACCGGCAGCAACTATTTTATTTCTGCCAATATGGAATTTCCCGGCGTTTTCCCGAACCCATCTCATGGCCGATTTTGCATCCATTACAGATTCGATCGGACTGATCAATTTATGTGGTGTTACCCCATTTTCAATTGACAAGCGATAATCTACAGAATACGTCACAATCCCCATTCTCGCATATCGTTCACACGTTGTAAAGAACTCACTTGGCGTACCAAAGGCCCAACCACCTCCATGAAAGAAAACAATAGCTGTATTATTCTCTCTTTCAAACGATTTATTTGTATAAAAAATATCAATCTTAAGTTTGAATGTGTCAACTGTTTTGTAAACTTCCTGGATATGGATAACCTGGTCATTGTTTTCAACCTGATCAGTCAGGGTCCGCTCTCCTTTGATGACAGCATGGGTCAAGAGAGATAAGCACAGGAAAATGATAATGAACAGGTTTTTCATGGAGATTGAGGTTTTATTGTTGTTGGTTATCATTGATTAATGGTTAATGGTTATTCTTCTTATTGCCTCAGTCAAATATCGATAATTTAATTTTAAAAAATCAAAGGTGTTGTTCAATTGAAGAGTAAATCAGTTGAAATGATCAAATAATCGTCAACCAACAACCTCATCTGCCTATCAATACTTTACGTTGGTTCGGATTATATTTATTTGTCTATTTGAGTACAATATTTATATTATTTATGCTAAATTAGAATAAGTTTAAAATCCGACTAAATGATAAACCAATCTTTTTCACGAAGAGAATTTGTAAGGCTTATTACAGGAGGAACCGCCGCCGTGCTTATCTCCTTTAATACTGCCTGCAAGAATAAAATCAGTCAGTGGCGTTATCTCGATGAAGAAGAAATTGGCCTGCTGGATGCAATTGTTGAACAGATAATTCCAACGGATGATTTCCCGGGGGGGAAATGGGCCAATGTGTCAAATTTTATCGATAAGCAACTTGACACATATTACAGGAAACATCAGCTTGCATATCGTGAAGGTCTTGCGGCCTTTGATAAAACCGTAATTCTGATGAAGGGTAAAAAGTTTGAAGATCTTCCTTTCGATGAACAGACGGCAATACTTGAAAATATGGAGGCGGGAGAATTCTCCGGCGATTATTGGAACGACCACTCTCCGGCTGATTTCTTTGACATGATAAGGCAGCATTCTTTGCAGGGTTTTTATGGAAGTCCTCTTCACGGAGGAAACCGCGGTTATATCAGCTATCATATGCTCGGACTTGATTATCCTAAAGTTATCGGACAGAACAGGTACAATGATTCAAGCTGGAGTAAATACAATCCTAAATCCCTCGAAAATGGCAAATAAACATGTAAATGCGGTTGTGATCGGTGCCGGAGCGGGTGGCGGGGTAGTAGCAAAGGAACTCGCTACCGGAGGTCTCACGGTGGTGCTCATTGAACGCGGACGATGGCATACCTTTGACGAACATGGGGATGATGAACTTACCTCTCAACGGACTTTCCCTCTCAAATGCGGCTATGGTCCGGATAATGAGCGCAACTGGAGAATGGCTCCTGATGGAAAAAATGGATGGATAAAGGTTTTCCCGAACCAGTGGAGCTATGGGAATAATGCGGCCTGTGTTGGCAGCGGAACAGTTAGTTATGGAGCCATGGCCTGGAGATATCAGCCTGTAGACTTTCATCTTAAAACCAAATATGGTGCAGTACAGGGCAGCAGCCTTGATGACTGGCCCTTGAGCTATGATGAACTGGAATCCTATTATGAGAAGGCTGAATATGAGATAGGCGTAGCAGGCGATCCGACAAACGATCCTTACGTGCCGCCCAGAAAAAAACCTTATCCTATGCCTGCCTTTTCATATAACAGGGAAGGAATCATTCTGGAAAAGGCTGCAAAAAGACTGGGTTTACATCCTTTTCCAATACCTATGCTGCGAAATTCAGTGCGTTATAACGGTCGTGCTGCCTGTATTCACATGCGAACATGCGTAGGTTTTGCCTGTCCGGTAGGCGCCAAGGCCGGTACACAGAATACTGTAATTCCAGTCGCATTAAAAACAGGAAATTGTGAACTTCGGATTAACTGCATGGTCAGTGAAATAATAGTCGATGACAGGGGTAAAGCTAAAGGAATCAAATATTTTGATGCAGATAACAAGCTGCAGGAACAAACTTCAGACCTGGTTGTTGTGTCAGCTTCAGCCAGCGAAACTGCAAGACTTCTTTTAAATTCCAAATCAAAGTTATTTCCCAATGGTGCAGGAAATAATAATGGCTGGGTAGGTAAGAATATCCAGGATCATGCATATACGGGAGCTTATGGCCTTTTTGAGGATGAAGTTTATGATGATGTTGGCCCGGGTGCCTGTATTGCAATAAATGATTTCAATCATCGCTTCCCTGATATTATTGGAGGCGGAGTATTATGTAACGAATTTATTCGAATGCCCTTTCAGTTTACCTCTATACGCCCGTCAGGTAGCAGGATGTGGGGAAAGGATCATAAAGATTTTCAGAAGCATAATTTTAAAAGACATATCGCCATACATGGACCTGTACAGGAAATGCCGGTATTTGACAAAATGGTTGAAGTAGATCCTGTAGTCAGGGATTTCTGGGGGATACCTGTTGCCCGGATCAGTGGTTTCAGGCACGATAATGATATTAAAGTAGGACATTTTCTTGCTGATAAAGCAGAAGTATGGCTAAAGGAAGCAGGGGCCATTTATATATGGCAGGCTGTTCCCGGTAAGGAGAGTACACCCAGCCAGCATCAAAGCGGGACTTGTCGAATGGGTAATGACCCCAAAACCTCCGTAACCAATAAATATGGCCAGTTGCATGAGATTGATAATATCTTCATTGCCGATGGTAGTCTTCATGTGAACAATGGCGGTTATAACCCGGCACTTACCATACTTGCTCTGGGTTATTGGGTTGGAGGCCATATTACAGAGAATTGGAGGGGGACAAAGATGAAGTAGCCCAACTAATTACTGACCCCTCAATTTTGAATTTTAAAGAATACCCGTCCTTATGAAAAAGATATTAATTATTAGTTCAAGTCTCCTCTTGTCAGGTGTGGCATTTCTTGTTTTTTACTCCCGTTGGAATGCAGCTTCGCCGACAAGAACCTGTGCAAGCTGTCATGAAATTTCGAATATAGTGGACATTTGGGGAGAGTCGACACACAGGAACATTGCCTGTAAGGAATGCCATGGTACAGCCCTGAGTGAAGGTATACATAGTCTGAAAGAAAAGGGAAGCATGGTTTTTCATCATAACAGTAAAACAAAACCCGAAGATGTAAGAATTTCCGAAGCTCAGCGTCTGAGGGTGTTGCAAAGGTGCATAGGTTGCCATCAGACAGAGTTTGCTAAATGGAATTCAGGGGGCCACGCGATGAACTACTCCGAGGTTTTTCTGAATTCTGTTCATAACAAAGCCGAAACCATTTATGATGATTGCCTCCGTTGCCATGGTATGTTTTATGACAAGGGTACCGTTGTTGATATTGTCGAACCTCTTGATTCTATCGGCCCCTGGAAATTGAAAGATGCAAACCTCGCCGATCGTCCTTCAATTCCTTGTTTTGCCTGCCACCAGGTTCATCAGTCAGGGAATCCCGGGAAAAGACAGAATCTCGAAACACCTGCTTCCCTGCATTATTCAAGGGTGAAGAAAACACTTACCTCATTCTATTACAGGCGCGATAACATGTATTTTCCTGTTTTATCGCTTACTTATCCGGAGATAACTTACCGATCAGTGCCGGTTAAAATTTCACAGGATCCTAATCAAAGCCTGTGCATTCAGTGCCATTCATCCAATGCATTCAATATGGCAGGGACCTCTGACGATCGCACTCCCAGGGGAGTTCATGAAGGGATAAGCTGCCTGGCATGTCATGATTCACATTCCAACTCAGCAATAGCTTCTTGTAAAAATTGCCACCCTGCTATTTCCAACTGCAAGCTGGATGCGGAGAAGATGAATACCACCTACAGAGACCAATCAAGCCAAAATAACATTCATTTTGTTGCATGCACAGACTGCCATAGTAAGGGAAGGCCGACTAAACATTCTAATCCATAAAAGTGTTCTGTAACAGCAACCCCAGCCTGACCTAGGATCGAACCAGCGACCCGATAATTGTAATGGGAATAATATTTGTTCAAAGAAAGTTGAGTCCAAGATGCGTGAAAGGTTTCAGGAAAAAGATTCAAAATTCATCATTTCCCAAAGTATAGCTATCAAATTAATTTGCAGGAATGACGATAGTTTCAGAACTTTGATAATAGAAACTCTGGTTTGATTTGATTTATTAACTTTTAGCATCTTCAATGACCGAGTCTCCGACCAAGGATCAGATATTCATCAGTAAGCTGACAGCTATTGTTCTGGCTAACCTGGAGAATGAACAGTTCGGAGTTGATGAGGTGTCCCGGCAAATGGGTATTAGCTATTCTAAAATAAACCGGAAAATCAAGTCCATAAATAATCAGTCGTTAAGCCAGTTTATCCGTGAAATACGATTGAAAAGGGCTATGGAAATGCTTCAAAGGGGTGAAGCGACAGTTTCCGAAATCGCTTTTCGGGTCGGGTTTGGTAGTTCAACCTACTTTAATAAGTGTTTTCATGATTATTATGGCTTTCCACCGGGTGAAGTTAAAAAAAGAGAAATTAGCGATCCGGGTCATGAAGAAAACATTCTCACTCAAAACACTGCAAAACGGCAACAAAAGAAACCCATAAGGCAAGCTATTGTTTTTCTCTTCCCCTGGATCTTGTTAATAAGCACTTTTATAGTAATAACCGTTCTCTTCATATTTTACATTCAAGGCAGGAGACAGTCTAAAGCCATTGCAAAACTTGAAAAATCTATCGCAATATTACCTTTTAAAAATGACAGCCCTAATGATTCAACCACTTACTTCATGGATGGTGTCATGGAAGAGATACTTAATAATCTGCAAAAAATAAAAGATTTCAGGGTTCTTTCCCGCAATTCAGTTGAACAATTCAGAAATAACACTACCAAAACTACGCCTGAAATCGCAAAAAAGCTGGGGGTAAATTATGTAGTTGAAGGTGGGGGACAAAAATATGGCAACACATTTCGTCTCAGGGTGCAACTAATTGCTGGAAACAACGAAAAACATTTATGGGCAGAATCTTATGAACAGGAAATAAAGGAATCTAAAGATATTTTTAATATACAAAGCCGTATAGCGCAAGCAATTGCGTCAGAGTTAAAAGCAATAATTGCACCTGAAGAGAAACAGCTTATTGAGAAATCCGCAACTACAAGTCTCACAGCATATGATTTCTACCTGAGAGGGAAAGAGGAACAAAATAAATATAAGCAAAGTATTCCTTCTACCAGAAGATCACTTGATCGGGCTAATGAATTATTTAAAAAAGCATTGGATTACGATTCTTCGTTTGCCCGGGCTTATTCAGGTTTGGCTATGGTATATTGGGACAAAAACTTTTGGAAGGAATATTTATCAAAAAATTTCATGGATTCTGTTCTGATTCTTACAAAAATTGCACTTTCAATTGATGATAAATTAGCAGAGGCATATACAACAAGAGGAAGGTATTATGACGAAAAAGGCTTGGCTGAACAGGCAAATGAAGAGTATGACAAAGCATTAAACATCAATCCTAATTCATGGGAGGCTTATTATAAAAAAGGAGAATTGTATGGTTATAATGACTTTGTAAAGGAAATTTTTAATTTTCAAAAGGCTGCATCTCTTAATCGAGGATCTGAACTACCATCTATTTTAACTAATATCAGTACTGCGTTTCAACGTGCTGGTTTCAAAGATCAATGTGAATATTACGCAAATGAAGCTTTAATGCTGGATGGCGATTCATCACAATATTATCATATTCTTGCTAATCACGAGTTGTGTTGGGGCAATTTCGAAAAATCTCTTGGAATAGCACTGAAAGCCAATGAATTAAATCCAGACAATTTACATAACTTGTGCGAAAATATAGCATTTAACTACATGTTGCTTGGTAAATATGATGAATCGTTAAAATATTATAAAAAGTATTTTGAAAAATCAAAAGCTCAAGGTGTATTGTCTATTGCTTATATGAATCGGATTGGATATGCTTATTGGAAAAATGGATACAAGAAAGAAGCTGAATATTATTTTGATAAACAAATCGAGTATTGCAATAACGCGATCAAATTAGGTCGTAAAAACAGAAATCAATTGTTTTCTTATTATGATCTTGCATGTGTATATGCGTTCAGAGGTGAGAAAGAGAAAGCATATGAGAATTTAAGAAATTTAAATCAACTTAGAGTTGCACCATTGTGGTTAGTCACCTTTTTCGAACATGATCCACTATTCGACAGCATTAAGAATGAACCAGAGTTTCAGCAGATTGCCAGGGATATTGCAGCAAAATATCAGGCAGAGCATGAAAGAGTAAGAAAATGGCTTGAGGAGCAGGGGATGCTGTAGCAAAGACTATAGCCATTGATAAAAGTAACTTATTACTAACCCTCGGAAATCTTCGCATGGGGTTCTCTGTTAATTCTAACCCTTCGTGCTGTCAGTAATTGTATCAATCTGTTGAAGCATCAGCGCAAAACTGTGATTATTCGTAAAAAATTTAAGGTTTTGACAAAAAATTTAAAGTTTTGGCAAAAAGTTTAAAGTTTTTGTAAAAATAATTTAGTGCCTCAGAAAGTTTTTAGCCGAACTTAAATTAAAATATTAACCCTTTTAAGGTTTATGTTTAACTTAAATATTTCGGCTATGAAAAAACTTAATTTTATTTTAATTTTTCTTGCTGTCCTGGCCTTTTCCTGCTCCAAGGACGGCATGTTGAACACAGATCCGCTTGCTGATCAGTTTACTGGCAATACAGCTCTTCTGAAGTGCGGCAATGTCGTTAAGGTTTATCCGGGGTCGAATGACACCAAGGCTCTCACGGATGCTTTTGCCCAGGCCCAGGCTTGTGGTAAAAATGCTGTCGTGAAACTTATGCCGGGTACATTCTCAATCGGCATGATTGAAGTCAGGGAGTTTAACGGGACTATTTGCGGCTCAGGGATGGGAAAAACCATCATAACCAATCTCCCGGGACTCACTCCTGAATCAAATACCTTGCAGAACAAATTGCCTGCCTTAATTACTTTTATTGGAGGCAACGTTACAGTGAGCGACCTGTCGGTCACCCAGACAGAGACATTGTCTTTGCTTGGAAATGTGGAAATGAATTTATTGCTTTTCTCCGATTATTCTGCAGATTACGTACCAGACAGGCAACACATCGTTGTTAGTCTCAATAATATTGAAGTGACAGGATTACTGGAGAAGGATGTTACAATGTGGGACGGAACTGTGGTAGATTATTATCCATATTACAACTATAACGGTGTCAAGATGGCTCCGGACGTATCTGAACCAGTTGGAAACAAGCTCATTACGAGGGGAAATATTGATGCAAATGTTTCAAACAGCCGGTTTAACAATTTCTGGAGGGGCTTATATGTCTTTGGCTGTAAAAGTGGTAATCTCAGTTTTGGTATGGAAGGGAGTAATGTTTTTTCCGGAAATTATCAGGGGCTTTTAGTGAATCAGAACATAGGTGTACAGGTCAAAATGATGCATAATGTATTTAATGTCACTGCTTATAATTATGATGGAATAGATATAAATTGCTCTGAAGAACATAGTGGTTTTGAATATGTCAGGGAAGAAGCAGGAAATTATGAAATAAATTATAATGTCTTCAATATTCATTATGCAAATGCCGGTATTGGCATGTGGGACGGCTGGAGGTATGCACATCCTGATAATCCTGTCTGGATTCATATGCTTTGTGATCATAATACATTTAATGATATGGAGGATGGGGCCTGGCCTGTAGAGACTTATGCAATGAAGAATGGAGTATTCACCAATAACACAATTACCGGAGATGCTGCATCACCTGATTGCTATTGGTATATTGGAGGTGATGAATGGTATGTTACTGCCGATGACCCCAATTATTTATTGTCCATAAATGAAAATTGCAAATTTGTGAATAATAATTTCCAACAGAAGAATTTCAATGTTTTTTTGGATTGGGATACACAAAATAATCTGATCGTGGGGGATATCAGCAATGTCACAGTTACCGATCTTGGTGTAAATAACAAAGTCATAGGGTTAAAGAATCCGGGTCACGGGCTCTCAAAAGAATTCGTGGATAGAATAGGAAGGATACATGATAGGTATTACCGGCACTGATACAGGTAGCGTTGTTCAATGCAACAGACATGGACTACTCTCTAATTAACGAAAAAGACCTGCCATCTGCTGGCGTAAGATGAGACATGCTATGACATGTCTCTACATTATTATTGTATGTTAAAAGCAGGGTTGCGCCAGGGCGTGATCCTAACAATAATGTAATCAAGCCCCCCTTGGGTTTGGGGATAAAATAGATTGAGGATTACAGTTCGCTCCGCTCACTGTGATCCTCTTTGGGGTGCTTAATAAAATTGGTATGGGATGATATTTTGAAAGTCCGGAAGTATTTTAAGGATCAATAGTTTAAATGCAAAGCAAGTGTTAAAGATTATAAATTGCTGAAATATTCCTATTCATTATCCGGAATAAAATCCAGGGCAATTGAATTCATACAATATCTCTTTCCTGTCGGTGGAGGGCCATCATCAAATATATGACCTAAATGTCCTCCACATCTACCGCAAAGTACTTCCGTCCTTTCCATTCCCAATGATGAATCTGGTCTGAGTATAGTACTTTTCTTATCTTCCTGCTCAAAAAAGCTTGGCCAGCCACATGTGCTTGCAAATTTGGCTTCTGAGCGAAATAGTCTTCTGCCACAAGCTGCACAGTAATAAGTACCTTTTATATCTGCATTCCAATATTTACCGGTAAAAGGCCTTTCTGTTGCTGCATGTCTGGATACTTCATAAAGCTCTTCAGGCAATATCCTTTTCCACTCAGCATCAGTAAGATTCAATTTGGTCGTATCGGTATGAGAATAGTAAGGATTTTCCGGTTTGCTAATATTATTCATGTTTAAAGCCGATTGATTAACGTTTCTACTTTGTCCGCACGTACTTAAAGTAAGTACTATGATCAGGGATAATATTACTATGATTTTTAAGGAAACTGATTCAAGAGTTTTCATAAGAATTTCTCCTGCTTTAATTTAAATTTTTATCCTATATAAATTCTTTTTGCCATATCAATGAAAGAAATAATCTGATTATCTATTTTACAGTATGTCCACATTACTTTTTCAACCTGTCTTTAAATAGTTTTTCAAATTTTTCTATTTTAGGTTGTATAACCATTCTGCAATAAGGCGCCTCTTTGTTCTGATTATAATAATCCTGATGATAATCTTCCGCTTTATAAAAATTAGTGAATGGATCCAATTGAGTAACAATTGGTCTTGCATAAACATGATCATTATTTAAGTCATCAATAATATCTTTGGCAATTTTTTGCTGATGATCATTTCTGTAAAAAATCACTGACCGGTATTGAGGTCCGACATCAGCGTTTTGTTTATTTAAGGATGTCGGGTCGTGAACCGTAAAAAAGACTTTCAGAATTTCATCGATAGAAGTCTTTGAACTGTCAAATGAAATTTGTACAACCTCTGCATGTCCTGTTGTACCAGTGCATACCTCCCTGTATGAAGGATTTTTAACTGTGCCTCCTGAATATCCAGACTCAACCTTTATTACTCCGTCCAGCATTTCATAAACTGCTTCCACACACCAAAAACATCCACCTCCTAAAGTAATAGTATCAATTGATAATGAATTAGTAATCTGATTTGATCCGGAATCTATAGTACTCAATTTATTTTTATTTTCCATCTGCTTTTTTTTAATAGTCGTTTCACCACATGCACTCAATAAAAATGCGAAAACTGTAATTAGCTGAAGTAATATTAAAAGGGCAGTTGTTTTATATGTTTTTACAACTTTCATTTCTTCATTATTTAAAGTCAGACAATTAGTTTATCTCTGTCAAGATGCTGTAAAATGTCTTTATTTGAGCATCCGTTTCTTAGTCACGATTCAACCCGGTTTAATCCTCTGATTCTCTTAGGCATGGATCATAACTCTTATAAAAGGTAAAATCTGACAGACACTTAAACCAGTAACATCATTTACTCTTCTGCTGAGATCTCTTTTATTTAATCTTTAATACAGTTAAGATTATTTATTATCAAAACAATAATTATTGACTTATGTTTAAAAATCAGTTTTTCAATAGAATATTTTAAGCCAGATTGAGAGAAATATAGAAAGGAAAAGTTGCAAACACGCTATTCGCTTTACTGGTATAAGTCATCCTGAATGCCAACGAAATTTTGGGAAGTTCCAAGAACAAGAAAGAGGTCGAAAATGACCTCTTATCTCGTTAGTTATCCCAAATAGCACCCGAGCTTCTTTTACTAAGATGTTAGTTTTTAATATTCTAGGGAGTGACCTAAGAAGAATGGTGACGAATTTGTGGATAATTTTATTATCACCAGCCTGATCAAAAGATTATTTTTACCTCAATACCTCCCGGAGCAACACCTACAAACCAGCTTAAACCGGATTTCAGTGAAATCGGATTATCTCCCGATTTAAATCTTTGGCAATAATTCTGATAATCCTTTATGGCCCTTGTCGGCTGAGTCCAGATTTGGGCCTCGGTTATAACACTATTAAGAGCAAAATTTCCCACTCCTGCCCATACATTTCGTCTGAATCCAAGCCAGGTGATAAGCCCGCTGGTCAAATTTACAGCACTGGAAATTGCATGAACCTGCCATGATCTTCCGGATTTTTCCCTGAGAGCACTTTCCTTCAACAATTCTTCAGCATTGTTGAGTTTTTGTAAGCGTGCCTCATGTGTATCTTCAGGAATTTGCCTGAGCTGATCAGGTGCGTAACCTGGTACCATAGGACTGAGTAACTGTCCGGCAGCTCCCAGCAAAGTAGTTGCCGCCCCAAGGGCCATATCCTGCCTTGTTCCCTTATCATTGCTCGATAAACAGATGGCACCCTGTCCGATTGTTGCTGCACTGTATCCGGCCAGCCAACCGTACCACCAGCGGTTAGCATTTGGTTTACCCTGATCCAATATATTCTGAATATATTTAATACGCTCATTGATCAAAGAATCCGGAATCTCATCCTGGGCAAAAAAGATAACCGACTGGGAAACAAATAGGGAAATTAAAAGTACTACCTTAAAATTTGATTTATTATCTGAAAGTTCCTTAATACTTTGCTTCTTGAATTTCATGAAGTGCAATTTTAGTTTAATACAATTTATTACTAAAATCTGAGAACAGGATCATAAACAGGAAATATTTTGGTATTCTGGTGCCTATAGCAGCTGAACCTCTAATTGGAAACCATTAATAATCAACCTTTCAGAGAACAAAGTTTTAAAGTTGTTGACGAATTTGATGTTAAAATCAATGTTTTTGAGACTTTTAAAATTATCCCATCCCAGCTTTATCGGAAAAATCTGGGATGGGATGTACATAAGAATGATAAGTAACTACGATAGATTAATAATACTGACCATATATAGCGGGTTGATTTTATAGGATTTTTTAAGAAAGTTTATAAAAGATTTTTTATTAAAATCTGAATTAATCCGGGACAGTGCTTTTCATAGCATTGTTCGTGTTATGGTTAGTTCTTTTCTTTGCTTAGTAATTTTGTTCTCGGTATCTCTGCTTATTTCTGTTTTTCAAGTTTAATTCTATAGAAGACATAAATGACAATCCCGATAATGAGCATTCCAAGATCAGTTACTATAGCGATAGTGAAAGAGTGATTATATAAACCAAGCCCTACTTTGGATGAACCATTGAAGAAAAGAGGTAGATCGGGTGGTAAGGATATACCGCCAAATATTGCACCCATTGGATGTGTGATGAAGTCTATCACCCAGTGACTGAACACAAGAAGTCCTATAATTATTCCTGAGCGGTGGTCATGATAAATGCGGGCAGCTATAAGCGCTGCCAGTATAGACCAGATCACTGACATGAAGAGACTGTGCGACCAGGGGGATGAATCTATACCAACTCTGTTACGGTCTATGCCTGTAAAATAAAAAAAGCCCCACAGTATATCAATAAGTTCTGTAGCAATCAATAAAACTAAAAGATGTACTTTGGGAGCAATCGGTTTTGCAGCAAAACCGAATCCAATATGTCCTAAACCTGCCATATAATTTCCCTCCTTATTTATAAGCTTACTTCTTTTAAATTAACATGACCGAGTTTGAATAACCTTATCGTAAATATGATCATCCAAGCTATTAGTAAAAGCCCACCGGGCATGGCAAAAGCAGTTGCCATGTTTTCTACTCCTGTACCAAAGTTGACCAATATTACATAAATCAACATTAATATACTGCCAATAATTCCAATCCATGAATTTATTTTGCTGAATGCTTTACCTTTTAACATTACGATTGACATTATCAGATTTGCTATGTTAGGAATGAAAAAACCGAGAAATATTCCTGCGCTACCATGAGCGCCTTGGGCAAGCATTGATTCTCCAGCTGCAGCATATAAAACTTTTTGCGACTCAATTGTTGTTGAATAAAATTTTTTGCTTAATTCAAGCATAGGTAAGGCAGTATTGTTTGCAACCATAATTACAGATCCGAAAAGAAATACTATTAATGCTAATAGACCATAAGCTTTGTTAACATTGCGATGGACTGCATAAAGTGCAAAATAGGCAGGAATTAATATCATCTGAACTATTATATTCAGCAAATCAAGATAATATAAGCCTTGAAATTTATTATCATGAAACTGAGCAAACCTGGCAATTGCCGTTTGTGGCAGAGCTGATAAGTTTCCACCATTGATATTGCCGATAACAACATCAAGCGATATTCCTGTTAATGCAAGAATGGTAGCGATACCCCCCAAAGTGTAAATGTTCTTCCATTGTTTTTCTGAGTTTTTGATATGGAAAAACTCGTCAAGCGTTTGATTCATTTTATTTTCCCCCTTTTTAACAATTATTTTTAATTTTGTAATTGTGAACTAATTACATTGTTCATTAAGGACAAAAATAATTTGGTGAGATGTAACCCACAATAGTGAATTATCATTATTTCTATGAAACCCGAATTCATAAAAGACTCTATCGACAGTGTCTTATCTCAACAAGACTTCGGTAATGAAATTCCGGATTACAAGACAGTTGAAAATAGTATAGTACTACTGGAAAGAATGGCTGAAGTTGAAAACAGTTCAATAGCCGTTTTTGATTTGTATAAAAAAGAATTTGTTACTATCAGATCTAAATACGGGGAATATGTAAATGCTGATCTGGTGGAAGCTCAAAAATACGGACCGGCATATTATATTTCCATAATGCATCCTGATGATGGACCTATTGTGCTTGATACCTATAAGAAAGTCTTCGAATTCAGCTTTAATTTACCGGTGGAAGAAAAGAAAGATTATAAAACAATTTTTAATTTCCGATTGGGATACCAGGGAAAATATTTCCATTTTGTTCAACAAATTGTGACGTTAGAACTGACCCGAAGTGGAAAGATTTGGCTTGGTTTATCGCTTTCCGACATGTTGCCCGAAAATGAAAAATTTGAAAAGGTTAACCGCAGGGTAATTAACTTACGAAATGGTAAGTACTATTTATTTAATGAAGATGGCAAAGAAAATACCTGGCAAAGTCTGTCAGCA
>PLML01000241.1 GCA_003141525.1 Bacteroidales bacterium | reverse complement strand
TAAATTTAATTGATAATTTTCAACTTAACCAGTGTTCCTTATTTTGGGGAGTATTATATTCTTCCGTGTGTCATCATTTTATTGTTTAGGTATGTTGATATGTTGTTTTACTCAATTTATAAATATAAACTTACTAAATACTCAACATTAGCTTTTATTAAGGACGATAATTCTTCTGACATAAAAGTGTCAAATAACACGGATGTTACAAAGTGAAGCAGTAAAAAGGGTTTCAGTGGGTATTCGAGCATTCTGCCCCGCATTAACTTTTGTGACGGCTGACAAGTACGAAGTCAACAATTTCTTACTTAAAATAGCATCGAACGTTACAAGCAACAATAGTCATACGAGTTAGTTAAAGCATCTTCCATCCATCTTAGTTAAACTGTGGTGGATGGATTTTTATTTGGCTTACGTTGTTGTCTTTCGTAACTTTATCATAATAAATAACTATCATGGCAAGTCTCGTCCAAGGCTACGAATATGATATCTTCATCAGCTACCGTCAGAAAGACAATGAATACGATGGCTGGGTGACAGAGTTTGTAGATAATTTAAAACGGGAGCTACATGCCACCTTTAAAGAAGACATATCCATTTACTTCGATGTCAATCCACAAGATGGTCTGCTTGAAACGCATATTGTAGACGAATCGTTGGCTAAGAAACTAAAATGTCTAATTTTCATCCCCATAATCTCACAAACCTATTGTGACTTAAAAAGTTTTGCATGGCAACATGAGTTTGTTGCCTTTAACAAACGGGCAAAGGAAGATCAGTTCGGAAGAGATATCAGACTTTCAAGTGGAAATGTAGCAAGCAGGATATTGCCAATTAAGATTAATGATCTTGACCCCGAAGATAAAACCCTTCTTGAAAATGAAATAGGCGGAGTGCTGCGATGCATAGAATTTATTTATAAGGCATCAGGTGTGAACAGACCATTAAACCCTTCAGATAATCCTGACAAAAACCTTAATAAAGCTTATTATCGTGATCAGATTAACAAGGTGGCAAATGCTGTTAAAGAGATTATTCACGCAATAAAGAAACATAATCAGCAAGATGGAGAGTCTTTAAAAGAGATTGTTACTTCAACACCTAAACCCAAAAAGAATCTTAAAGCAAAAATCATTATTTCATCTGTTATAATATTAGCACTGATTATGATTGGGTATTTCTTAATCCCGACACTTTCTAAACCAAAAGAACAGCTTGAAAAATCAATTGCAGTACTACCATTTAAATCTCTAAGTGATGACCCTGCTCAACAATACCTTGCTGATGGTACGATGGATGCAATTCTGCTTCACCTGCAAAAGTTTAATGATTTGAGGGTATTGTCCAGAACATCAGTGGAACAATACCGTAGTACTAAAAAAACCACTTATACCATTGGTCAGGAACTTGGAGTAGCATATTTACTCGAAGGTAGTTTTCAAAAATCTGGAGATAACGTAAGGTTAATTGTCCAGCTAATAAAAGCAAGTAATAAAGAAAGTCATGCATGGGCAAATGAATATGACAGAAACTGGAAAGACATTTTTTCTGTCCAGAGTGAAGTGGCAGAAACAATTGCTGGTGAATTGCACACAATAATTACCCCTGCTGAAAAGGAACTGATTAAAAAAGTCCCAACTGCTAATCTTGCAGCGTATAATTTATACCTCAAAGCAAACGATTATCAGAAAGATTATCAGAAAACCCGAAATATAAGTTCTTATCAAGATGCTGCTACTTTTTATAAAGCTGCCCTGGTAATAGATTCTGTTTTCGCTAAGGCTTATACTGGTTTAGCAAGTGCATATTACGGCAGGTACTACTATCAAAATTATTTCAAAGTAGGTTTTCTGGATTCTTGTCTTGTTCTGGTCAATAAGGCTATTTCCATTGATGATCAACTGGATGAAGCATATTTTTTAAAAGGCAAGTATTACTATGAGAATGGAAACTTTGAAGAAGCCTTAAATAATTTTGATAAAGCATTAAAAATTAATCCAAATTATTATGCAGCGTACGAAAGAAAGGGATTCATTCTTACATGGATAATAAACGATTATGTCAAAGGTCTGGAAAGCTATTATAAAGCATTAAACCTCATTCGTGGAGATGAGCGTCCAGCTTTATTACGAAATTTATTTGATGTATATGGGTGGCTTGGATTCATTGAAAAGGCAAAATACTATATTGAGGAAAAATTTAAATTGGATAAAGATTCATTAGAATATTTCTCTTGTTTAGCGTATCCGGAATTT
Organism: Bacteroidales bacterium; assembly: GCA_003141525.1. GTDB lineage: Bacteria > Bacteroidota > Bacteroidia > Bacteroidales > VadinHA17 > LD21. Next base: position 38,401 of record PLML01000241.1, on the reverse strand, counting down.
GAAAGTGAAAATTTTGAAAATGCTATACTTTTTAATGAGAAGGCAAATAGAATTGACTCAACATTTATTCCTAATATTGATTGGTATAGTATGGCAGGTCATGACGAAGAAGCATACATTCTTGCAAAAAAAAATGTTGAGTATTATAAAAAAACAGAAAAGTTAAATCTTTACTCATCTGATCGTGTCGGATATGCTTTTTGGAAAGTGGGCAAACATAAAGAAGCAGAATACTATTTTAATGAACAAATCAAGTACGGTACAGAAAGTATTAAACTGAACAGAGATAATGCAAGTACCAAACGAGCTCAATATGATCTGGCAGGTGTTTATGCTTTTTTAGGCAACAAGACAAAGGCTTATCAATATCTTGATGATTTTAATACAATGAATTTTTATCCATTGTGGTGGCTAACCTATTTAAAGAATGATCCCCTTTTTGAAAGCATCCGCAACGAAGAAAGATTTCAAAAGATTCTGCAAAACGTTGAAGCAAAATATCAGGCAGGGCATGAAAGAGTAAGGAAATGGATGGAAGAGCAGGGGATGCTTTAGGAAGAAATATAATATATTGAAAACATTAAGTTATTGGAAGCTCTCGGAAATCATCTCCGGTGACTTATTATTTAAATGTGTGTTATTAACAGTAATATTTCAGAGTATTATGATGCTTGGAATTGTATACAAATAGTATGCAATTTATCAAATTAAAAAAAAGTTAGACTATTCTAACATATTGATATTCAATTGTTGAGGAAGCAGGATTACTTTCGGTGATCCTTTGGGAGGGAAACTAAAAGAAAAAGCCTGCCATTCGCTGCGCTCATTTTCGGGCTTTGCTTTTCCTTACGTTTTTAAAAGCAAGCTTTCAACGCTACGGAAAAACAAAGCCCGGCACTATCGTTCCAGGCTTTTTCTTTTGTCGGGGTGGCAGGATTCGAACCTGCGACCCTCTGGTCCCAAACCAGATGCGCTAACCGGGCTGCGCTACACCCCGCTTCGACCGCCGAAACCTTGATGAAGGCAATAAATTGAAGCGCAAAAGTATCATAAATTTCCTGATTTCATAATATATCATGGGCAATTTGATAATTTTCTATGAAGTTCCACTTCAGCAGTATATATACAAATGTAATGAAATGCCTTTTCCCAATTTGTCATTGTTGAATCCCCGCGAGCGCATTCTCCGTTGCTTGCTGCGGAGTCAGCGAGCATTAAGAATTTACATTAGGGGATCGAAGATTCTTCATAGCTTGCTGCGAAGAGCCTCAATTAATATAATGCGTAAACGTTTCCATCGGTACTACCAAAATAAATTATACCATTGGCGATCGCAGGTGATGAAAGGATGGATCCAAGAGAATACAAGATATCCATAGCTTTCATCATGCCGGAGTAACTGTCCTCTTTAAATATTTTAGGCAAATCAAATTCCCCTTTGCTGGTAATTACTGAATCCTTATTGATTTTGGCGGCTTCGGTCCTGAATTCCCATATCGGATCTCCATTTTTCGATTTAAAAGCCATTAAACTGCCACCGAAATTTCCCAGGTATACAGTACCATCGGTTATAGCAGGCGATGAAAAACCAAAGGTCTTGCAATTGCCCGTGTACAAAATTTTTCCATCAGTTGCACTTAAAGCAATGAATTTGTGAGTATCAGAAGTTGTAAAGTAAAGTGTATCATTGTGTAAGGCGGGGGTAACTATTACCCACGAGCCATTATTATAATATTTCCATTTCAGTTCTCCGGTTATTGCATCAATTGCCCAGACATTTGCATCACGACAGCCTGAATAGACAACTCCTTTATACACTACAGGAGAAGATTGAAATCCAACTTGATTATAATATACTGTATCAATTCCGGTTTTAAACTTCCATTTCAACGATCCATTTACTGAATTCAAAGCATACATGTAGCTGTCCCAACTTCCAAAAAACACTGTGCTGTCAGAATAAGCAGGGGAAGAATGAATTACCCCATTTGTTTTAAACTCCCATTTTTTTTTGCCTGTAATGCAATCAAGAGCATAAAATACTCCTGCACCACATCCAAAATATACATTTCCATTTGCAACAACCGGTGAAGAAAGGTACATGTCTCATGGATCATCCAAAGGCTTGTCTCTTTCAGGTATTCCATGTATGCCTGGCGCTGCAAAAACACTTTCTCCTGCAGTTTTGAATTTCCATAATTCTTTACCTGAATCCTGGTCAAGACAATAGATATATCCATCAAAACTAATCACATATACTTTATAGTTATAAATTGCTGCTGAGGAACTTACACGTCCGGCTGTTCTTAATTTCCATAATAATTTACCGTCTTTCGCATTCAGTGCATAAAATGAGCTGTCATCGCTGCCAATAAATACTGTGTTATCGCAAATCAGAGGAGATGAAAATACCCTTCCTGCTGTCTTGAAACTCCATTTTACCCCATGAAGTTGTTTTATACCCAATGTGTTGTAGAATCCGGAATGACTGGAATCTGCATGAAAGAAAGCGGATTCTTTATTTATGTTGCTTTTACACGCCATGAGCAGTGCAACTGAAATACAAATGATAATTGATTTAAATTTTGTCATAATTTATATATTTAGGTTTTATATTAAAAGACCGCTATCCCAAAAGTTTATCCTAAGCTAAATTAAACAATATGGATATATTTGATGGGCATAAGATAAATCATTATGTCCATTATGTAACATTTCAGCAAATCGTGAAGTAAAGAATCTGAATATTTATCTATTATATAACTCAATCATCAAGATTATCTTCGCTCTTATTTACCAGATAATTAAAATAAAAGTGTGATATTTGTGAATAAGATTACCAAAAACTTTCGAATATTTTAAAAAAATCATTTATAAATGAAAAATCTAAATGTAAAGAATTTAGTTATTACAGGATTGATCCTGGCATTATCCGGGATCAATTCTATAGGTTATTCACAAAAAAAATCTGGCGAAGCTCTTAAAAGAGGAGGCGTTAAACTTGAATACAACTATCCGGCAGCCGATTATGTCAAATATCTTTCCGAAACTAAAATGGTTCAGGATATGGATGTCAATGGACAATCGATGCTGGTTAATGTATCAATGGCATTCGGATGCGAGGTAAAATCAGCAGGGAAACTAGGTGAAAACCTGAACCTGGAAATAAAGATTGATACCATGGGACAAAGTGTAGAATCTCCACAGGGAACCGGAGGCGGATCTGTCAATGATGTTATAGGAAAAGTACTTAATTTGGTAATCTCACCTTCAGGTAAAATTGTAGACCTTTCAGGCGCTTCTAAAATTGTTTTTAATGTTGAAGGAAGCGGAGAAAGTAATCTGGGTCAATCATTTCTAGGCTATTTTCCTGCTTTGCCGAACAACCCTGTTATAGAAGGGGACACATGGACTTCAAATGATACTATTGACAGCAAAACACAAACCAATACAATATGGATGCCGGTAGCGACCAGTTACAAATTTGAAGGAATTGAAAAAATAAATGGAGTTGACTGCGCAAAGATTTCTGCAACACTTACGGGAACCAGAAAAATGACTACTCAATCTCAGGGCATGGAAATACATACAAGCGGACCATTTACCGGAACTCAAACTTTGCTTTTTGCTGTAAATGAAGGTTATTTTATTAAGCAATCTGTTGTTTCCAAGATGACAGGCAATATTGATATACCCGATCAGAATATGTCATTCCCTGTGGTCATGACAATAACATCCACAAATGAAATTGTAAAATAGACGGTTAGCTTATTTATTAACCTTAATTACAATACCACTTCCCGGCGCCTTTCCTTTTGTATTGAGAGACGCCGGTTTTGTTATCTCTTTTTCATTGGAATAAATCTGAATATAGAATAACCCTTCCTGAGAAAAACTTAATGGAATCTCATATATATTCCCGTTCCTGTACCTTGAGAGTTCCCAGGCAGCAATTTCTTTGTATATTTCATTTGTATAATCCCGGTAACTTCCTCTTTTGATTATTTGTTCAGGTGTAAGAGGTTGTGGCCAATTCTCCCGATAGATAATAATATAATATAAAAAGTTCAGCCCGTTGGTTCTTATCGTTATTTTGCAAGGTTCTCCAACTCTCACCTCTGAAGGAATATTCTCAAATTCAAAATACCTGTCAATAAACTCCTCATAGTACCTGAATTGTTTCCCTGCAAGATAGTAACCGATGCCAACGAAATTATGTGATTTGTCAATTATATTTTTTTTATGGCCATCATATGGAGCTCTTTCCGCCATGAATTTATTATGTCCCGATTTCATCATAGGACCGATAAGTGAAGCTGATAAGTTGTAATTATTTGATGACCATTCTCCATAAGCGTTTTCAGAAACATGGTCATATCCTCCGGCAAATGCGTACCTGAGATATGGTTCTTCCCCTGCCAGATTCCAATGCCCGATGTATTCATTCTCTGAAGCTTCCCTGCATATTTTATTCGCAACTCGCGAGGCGAGAATGTCAAGCTTTACCGGTGAAGCATTGTTTCTCTTCCTGCTTTTATTTATGATATCGAGCTGAACTAACTTTAATTTCAGGGATTCATCAGTATCTTTATATTCTGTGAGTCTCTGTTCACTTTCATTCAGCTTCTTATAATTTTCCAGATCATCTCTTACGGTATCATCTGTCCGGTTCGGAAAGATTGAATGAGGAAGACAGACTAAAGTGATGATCAGTATTGTGAATATCTTTATCTGTTTCCACGTCTTTTTGAACATAACGTCTCTCCGGATTGTTAAAGGTGCAAATTTATATTATTAGACATGAAAAAAAATAAACTGAGCTTGCTATTTTCGTTGATGCTTTTTTCTTTCACTGCTTTTTCACAGACTTCAGGATTTTATGATTTCAAGGTAAAGACTCTGGAAGGAGACAATTTTGATTTCAGTTCTCTTAGAGGAAAGAAAGTAATGATTGTCAATACGGCCTCCAAATGTGGATTTACTCCACAATATAAGGATCTTGAAGAGGTGTATGAGAAGTATCGGGATAATTTTGTAATAATAGGCTTCCCCGCCAATAATTTTGCAAGCCAGGAACCAGGAACTGCCGCAGAGATAAGAAAATTCTGTACAGAAAACTATGGTGTCACATTTCCACTTATGGAGAAAATATCAGTCAAGGGAAATGATATGGCTCCAATTTACCAGTGGCTCACTTCCAAAACAAAGAACGGGGTTATGGACTCTGAAGTAAAATGGAATTTTCAGAAATATCTTATAGATGAAAATGGGAAACTTGTGGACATAGTATATTCAAAAGACAAGCCGACTTCAGACAAGGTTATTGCATGGATTACGTCAAAATAATTAAGGTATAGGGCGTAATGGCACAACAGCATAACAGATGAGGCTATAAAAGAAAGAAGGGGAGAAGAGGAGAATGGGAGACGAAGAGAAGATGAGACCTTGAGATTTGAAACAGTGTGACTCAGTGACAATTCTGTTTAATCCTGTGATAACATAAGTTATTGATCTTCAAAACTATATACTAGACTCTGAACGCCAAGCTCTAAACTCTAAACACTAAACTTTGGAAGTCGTAACGCCGAGCTCAAGACTGTCAGACAATATACGGAATAAACATCTTAGTCTCTTTCATATAAATCCTGTAGTCATCCCCAAATTTTACAATCATCTCATTTTCTTCAATACGTGCTGTGATGTATACAGCTATCAGGTTAGTGGCTCCCAGAACCAATTGAACCGGCTGAGGATCTTTAAACATAATTCCGGTACCAAGAAGGAATATTGAAAAGTACAACGGATGCCTTATATAACCGTAAATACCCGATTTCACAAGCACTGATGTGTTCTCGAAATTACTGTCGGGTTTCCCTTTCCTCTTAAGTAAAAGATAACCTGCAATAACTACATAAGCTGAAAGAATCAGAAGGATCCAGGAGATTAGCTGAAGCGGAGAAAACGGATTGATGAACCAGACCTTATAGTTTAATAAGACCAGGATAAAAACACTTTCAAATGCGAAGAACCTGGCAATACCATGATATCTTTTATATCTGAGAGATAAAAACCAGGAGAAGAGAACAATCAAAATAGTTCCGATTAAAAGAGCAAAATAACTCATATTCTAACTTGTCTTTTCATTAACCTTTTTAAGCCACTTATAAACTTCAATCTGAGATTGGTTTATGACATTTTTACCGGGTTTGACAAATTTATTTGATTGGTTTTCATCAAATACTCTGGCTTTAACATTATCAGCCCATTGGATATCAAATATTCTCCTTATTTCACATTTAATACTCTTGTCAAAAATTGGACACGTTACTTCTATTCTGTGTTCTATATTTCTTGTCATAAGATCAGCGGAAGAAATATAACACTCCTCATCACCTCCGTTACAAAATATCATGAATCTGGTATGTTCAAGTAAACGATCAACTATACCTATTGCCTTTATGTTTTCACTAATGTCTTTCAAACCCGGTACAAGAGAAATCATTCCCCGGATAATAAGCCTGACAGTTACACCTGATTTGCTGGCTTCATAAAGATGATTTATGATTTCGTTATCGGTTAAGTTATTTAATTTGAGATATATAAAAGCTTTCTTTCCAGATCGGGCGTTCTTTATTTCGTTCTCTATAAGTAGTGTAATTTTATTCCGCAGGAAAAAAGGTGAGAGCACCAGGTGATAAAAGTTATCCTTTTTGTAATTGACATTGAAGAAATTAAATGCCTTAAAAACCTCATTAGTTATCTTCTTATTTGTAGTTAAAAGAAGGTGATCGGTATATATTTTTGCTGTATCCTCATTAAAGTTACCTGTGCCGATTGCTGCATAGCGCTGGGAAACTTCATTCTTAACCCTCGTTATAAGGCATAATTTGGAGTGAACCTTTAGTCCCGGAACACCATATATTACCTTGACTCCCTCTTCCATGAGTTTGTTCCCCCAGAGAATATTAGCCTCTTCATCGAACCGTGCCTGTAATTCAACTACTGTTGTAACATTCTTGCCATTCCTCACTGCATTAAGGAGTGCATTGATGACACTTGAGTTTCTGGCTAAACGGTAAAGTGTTATCTGGATTGCTGTTACATTCGGATCGATTGAAGCTTCTCTTAACAGATCGATAAAATGGTCGAAAGGATGATACGGGAAGAAAAGCATGATATCCTTTTTCTTGATAGCTGAAAGAATACTTTTTCCGGACAGAATATCCCGGTGGGAAACAGGAACCATGGGTTCATAATAGAATTTTTTACGTCCCAGGTTTGGAAAATTCATGAAGTCCTTGAAGTTATGATACCTGTCGGCCGGAATTACGACATCATCGGGGCCAAAATTGAGTTTTTTTGTCAGTATTTTCAAAAGCTCATCAGGCATTTTCCTGTCGTAAATAAACCGGACAGGTGTACCCCATTTCCGTTGCTGAAGGCTTCGTGAAAGTTTATCGATATAACTTTCCGAGATATCGTCAACTATTTCGAGTTCGGCATCCTTAGTCAGTTTTATTGTATAAGCAGAAAACTCATCAAAATCAAAAATAAAGAAGATCTCTTTTAATCCAAACCTGATAATATCGTCAATAAACATTACATATTTGTCATCTCCGTATTCAGGCAGAACTATAAATCTTGGAAGGACATGAGTAGGGATTTCAAGAAGCGCAAATCTTTTCTTCTGCGTCTCTTTTTTGAGAAGATATATTGCAAAATAGATTGCGTCATCTGTAAGATTTGGTAACTCTGTATCCTTTTCTATAAGAAAAGGCATGAGCCTTGTACGAACTTCCCGGTGGAAATACTTCTGCACAAATTCAGCCTGTTCTGTGCTTAATTGCTTTTCATTGATAATATGTATTTTATGATTATCCAGCTCGCGGATTAATCCTGAGTATATCTTTTCAAACTTGGTGTTTTGTGAAAGAACTATTTCTTGTATCTTTTTCAAAGTGGCTTTGGTGCTGTATCCAAGAATAGTTTTCGATCTTGCTCCAAATTGTGAAAGTCTTTTCAATGTTGCTACCCTCACTCTGAAATATTCATCGAGGTTATTTGAGTAGATACCAAGAAATTTAAACCTTTCAATTATTGGCACTTCTTTGTTTTCAGCTTCCTGTAAAACACGTTCATTGAATGATAACCAACTGATTTCCTTTGGAATGTATGTTTTGCTCATAGTATATTTTCGGGTTTAAGAAAATATTCCATCTTTCCGATGTTGCGACCGATCTCCGACCATTTAGTGATATTGAAGGAGATACAGACTACCCCGCATTTAGGAATAAAATCGCAACCTTCCTTACTCAGGTTTTTTGCTACCTGTGTAAATGAAGGGTTATGACCAAAAAGAGTCACAACTTCTATGTCTTCATTGATACCTGAAAGTATAGCCGGCAGATTCCGCAGGCTCATCTTATAATAAAGGTTGCTGTTTATAATGACATTATCAGCATTAATCCCATACTCCCCTGCAAAAATTAATGCTGTTTCAAGAGCCCTGAATGCCGGGCTTGAAAGAATGATCCCTAAATGCTTTTCTTTTTCAACAAGCTTACGGGCCGTAAGTCTTGAGATAACTTTCCCCCTAAGAGTGAGAGATCTTTCGATGTCAGATATCTCTGGCGAATCATCTTCTGCTTTACCGTGTCGTATAAAAATTAACCTTTTCATTTTCTCCAATCAATTGAATAACAAATGTGTAGTGAAGGTCTAAATGCCGAAGTTTGTGCCCATTTTTTGTGCTTGTATCACAAGAGGATCTTTTGGATCAACAAGTTTCAGTTTTCCTGAAACTTCAGAGAGGGGAACAGATACAATTTCGGTATTTTTCAGAGCAACCATTTTACCAAAGTCGCGTTCTGCAATCATATCGGCAGCCGCAGAGCCATACCTTGTTGCCAGTATCCGGTCCATGGGAGAGGGAGTGCCTCCTCTCTGTATGTAACCAAGTACTGTTTCCCTTGTTTCAAGTCCGGTCAGTTCATTTATTCTTTTGCTTAAAGATTGAGCAGCCGAGCAACTGTCCTTTATTGGATTTTTTATTCCTTCTGCCACAACAACTATTGAGTACGGTTTATTCTCGCTGACACGATGCAGAAGATATTCCGCGACCTTCGTATCGTCATACTGAATCTCAGGTATCAAAATCACATCTCCGCCTCCTGCAATTCCTGAATACAATGCTATCCATCCGGCATTGTGTCCCATGAGTTCAATAATCATTATCCGTTTATGGGAGTTGGCCGTTGAGTGCAGACGATCAATAGCTTCGGTAGCAATATTTACAGCTGAATCGAATCCGAATGTCAGGTCTGTGCCCCAGACATCATTGTCAATTGTTTTTGGTATACCTATAACATTAAGTCCTTCCTGTGCAAGAAGGTGCGCAGTTTTAAGAGTGCCGTTTCCGCCAATACAGACAAGGCAATCGAGTCCCATTTGTTCGTAATGCTCTTTTATCAGTACAGGTTTACTTATTTCATTCTTTCCTTTCCCGCTGCTCTTAAAAGGTTTCTCCCTTGACGTTCCGAGAATTGTACCTCCAAGAGTAAGTATCCCTGAAAGATCGCTTTCAGTAAGTTCCCGGTATTCTTTATTTATCATCCCTGTAAATCCATCACTGATCCCAATCAGTTTCATGCCATATTTAACTATAGCGGTTTTTCCTACTCCCCGGATAGCTGCATTGATACCCGGACAATCACCTCCTGCAGTAAGAATCCCGATCCTCTGTCCTCTCGTTATTTTACCCATTATTAAACTTTTAAAATTAGTTTTAAGCAAATTTAACTCTTTATAAGTATAATGGAGTCAATAAATTGTTACAAATATTTGGATTTTCTCTGGAACTTCCCGTATGGCTTTTATTCTTACATGAGCTAACCCCCTTTTTTTTTATGGTATTTATAAACCCATTTCCCTGGTACAAAAAGATCTTTTTAACCTCAGAGTGCGCAAACCTGCCTGTCATGTGGACAGGGTAGGCACAAAGCACGCAAAGATAAAACAATCTAATTCAGTTCTTTGTGATCTTTGCATAAACCTTTGCGACCTTTGCGGTTAATGGATTTCATTTTTTTGTAACTTTATCAAGCATAGAATATTACAAATGGAGCTGGATTATGTGAAATTGAAGGAGATCAAGCCTGCACTTGCAGGGTATATCAGAGAAGCACAGACTTTAATGAACAAATCTGTTATACCCGATGAGAAAACTGTCCATGATGTTCGTGTTCTGATGAAGAAATCAAGAGCGGTATTGAAGCTGGCAGCACTTCAGCTAGATGAGGCACTTCAGCAAAGAGATGCTGGCGCTTTCAGGGAAGTCGGCACAATAATGAGTTCGTGGCGCGAAACATCAGTTCAGAGAAAAACTCTTAAAGCATTCAGAAAAGAATATCCTGATATCTTTTCCCGTCTGAGTGAAAATGTCAGGCTCACTCTTCTGCTTGAGAAACATGAGTCTGTGACTGAACCATCAGTGGAAATGAAAGCAGCTCTGGAACAGATTGGTACTCTCCTTCATAAAACCGGTTATCGCATACGTTTTCAATCAATGAAGATGGTAGATCCCAAACTTCTGATAAAAGAACTCGAGATAACTTATTCAATGATAACAGATATTTATGTATCGTGCAGGAATAATCCGAAACCGGCGACATTGCATAAATTCAGAAAAAAAGCCAAAGATTTTTGGTATCAACTCTACATATTCAGACCTTTAAACCCACCGGTCGTAAAATCCCTTGAAAAGCAACTTGACAGTTTGACACAGAATCTTGGAAAATTCAATGACCTTACTCAAATTATAAAAGTTTTGGAGTACAATTATAAAGAAGGCAAAAACCCGCCTGCATTGGATGAATTAATAATCAAGTTCCGTGAAGCACAGGACCGTTATCTTGCAAAAGTCTGGCCGATTGCTTATCAGATTTTCTGTCCGGGTCAGAAACTAGTAAATGTTTTGGGATTCAAGCTGCTGGTAATATAATTTATCTCAACTTTAGTGCTACTCTCTACCGGTCGAATTGTACTGTCTCAATCCGTAAATTATCTGCTTCTTTCAAGCATCAGTTCAAGGTCTTCTTTTAATGCGGACAGATCTTCTTCATGTTCTACTTCCTGCGACAATACGGGTGTCCCGCGAAGCTGTATTATTCTGGCGGACAGCAATTCTGCATGACCAAGTTCCTCTGTTGCATGCAAGATTAGTTCAGCAATCACTGCATTTTTCATGGTTCCCTTAACTACTTTAGCACCCACCCAGTATGGGTAGTAAGCTAGCTATTCGTCAGATAAAGCTCTATTCAGTAAGTTGATTAATTCATCCACATCCATTTCAACAATTGATCTTCCTTTTTGTCCCATAATATCTTAATTTTAATTATGACTTTTACCTTTAACCTTTAGCCTTTATCCTTTATCAGTAAACCTGCCTGTTATCTGTAGTTTAATATCTTCAATTGTAAAGCCTGGTATCTCTTTTTTTTCAAAGTATTTTTCAATAATGTCGCTAAGTTTTTCATCTACATAGTCATCAATCCTATCTGATTCTGAGCTGTATAAATGATAATGTTTTTCAATAATGGGGTCGTATCTCATTGAGTCGTTGTCGTTGAGTACTTTGTGAATAATACCTTTTTTTGAGAAAGTATCAAGAGTTTTATAAATTGTTCCAAGTGATATGTTAGGGTGGCTGAGTCTGAGATATTCAGTAATATTATCAGCAGTTGGATGATTTTCAAGCGTAAGAATAATTTCGAGAATAGCAATTCTTTGAGGAGTTACTTTTAAATCATTCTGAACCAGAATTTTTATGATGGATTTATTTGCCATTTGATAAAAAATATTAGATAAGAATAATTCTTATTTAAGAACAATTAAAGTTACTAATCATTTTTTACGAAGTCAAGAAATGGATCACAAATAACTGGGAAAATTAAGGAAACCTGAGTTTATTAAATCCTTAACCTCATTACTGATTTTTCCTGGCTTCAATACCGAATTTAAATCCGGTTTTAACGCGTTCAATTAATTCTGGCAAAAGGTCTTGATATTCACCCACAATTCCAAAATCTGCATAATGGAAGATGTGTGCTTTAGGATTATGGTCTATGGCAATTATCGTTTCAGATTCTTTCATACCCGCAATATGCTGAATTGCACCTGAAACACCAACTGCAATATATACTTTAGGACGAATGGTTTTACCTGTTTGTCCGATTTGTCTGGCATATTCTGAAACACCTTCGTCAACAACCGGACGGCTACAGGACCATTCAGCATTTATTCCCTGACTTTTTAATGCTTCGGCAAGTGCTTTTATCAGCCCTAAACTATCGCTTGTTGTACCTCTGCCACCTGAAATTACAATGTCAGCATCGAAAAGATTCTGTAATCCACCTTCACCTCTTACCGTTTTCAGAATTTCAACAACAAAATCTTCATCATTTAAAACAGGGTTGAACCTTGAAACAATACCTTGTCGTCCCTCAACACGTTTTGGAACTTCAAATGTACCTGCCCTGGCTGTTGAAATTTGCGGACAAACAAAACCAAGAATAGTAGCCAACTTGCTTTCACCATAAGTTGGACGTCGCGATTCAAGAATTGGAGTATAAATCACTTTTTCTTTTTTATCTATATATTCTCCAATTTCAAGCCCGGTGCAGTCTGCTGTTACTCCGCTATTGGTTTTCATGCCTATCCGGGGAGCTAATTCCCGTCCTGATGTTGTTGCAGCAAAAAGAGCAATTTCCGGTTTTCTTTCCTTAATCACCTGAGCAAAAATTGATGAAAATGGAAGAACAAGATATTCTTCAAGCTTATCATTTTCAACAAGTATAACCTCATCTGAACCATGTTCGATAAGAGTTTGTGCCAAATGTTGAACATTTTTTCCAATAATTAATGTCATTACTTTAGTGTCGTTACCTAACTGGGCAGCCAGGTTTCTGGCCGGAGTTAACAGTTCAATTGATGGTCTGGATATCTTACCGTTGGTCACCTCAGCCCAGGTGATAATTCCTCTTGCGCCATTCCTGAAGTCTTTTTCAGGGAAATGCGGACGTTCTATTTCTTTTTTGGCTGCTTTATCCTTCTTCTCCAGAACATTTCCACCTTTTTTAAAGTTAACGATAAAGCTATCAACTAATGAAGCCTCATTATGACCTTCCGACATTGTTACAGGAGGACGTTCACTTACAATATTAACTACTTTTACCACAATAGTCGGGGAACCGTTAATACCAATTTTCTCGGTTCCCAAACCAATATTGTCAATTCCAAATGTTGTAATTTCAAGGGTGCGGGCTTTGATGGCTCCACTTAATGAAGGCTTACGGGGAGGAATTCCGGTTGGAGTCAATGATATAACACAGGGAATGGGCAATTTCAAAATTTGATATCCACCCTCTATAATCCTTTTTGCAATTACATTTCCAGAGCCGTCAGCTTTTAAACTCTCTACAAAAGTGGCCTGAGGAATTCCGATCTTTTCGGCTACCTGTGATGGAACGTGTGCAGTATCGCCATCACTGGTTTGCCGGCCGGCTAAAATAATAAAAGGATCTTTAGAATCTTTTGTAAAACCTAAGTGATTTAGCATTTTAGAAATTGCCAGGCCGGTAGCATAAGTATCACTTCCGCCCAGCTTCCGATCGGATAACAGATAAGCTTCGTCATAGCCCATGGAAATTGCTGTTCTTAGAGATGTTTCAAATGATTTCGGACCCATCGAGCAGACAACTAATCTGGCATCGGGATGTTGTTTTCTGAGCTGCAATCCGGCTTCAAGACCATACTGGCAATCAATATTAATTATTGATTTTGCTTTTGTCCGGTCCATTAAACCATCTTCTCCCATTCTCATTTCGCTTGGTAGCGGAACTTGTTTTATTAAACTTATTATCGTCAGAGCCATAATTGCATTATCAATTCATTGTTACATATTTTGAAAATCCGGACCATTACCGCCATTTGGTACAACCCAAGTAATAGCTTCTCCTGGAGATTTTATGTCACAGGTTTTGCAATGCATACAATTTTCAGCATGAATTCTAAGCTCTTTCTGACCGGTTTTGCTGGTATGAAGCTCGTATACCTCAGACGAACAAAAAAATTGCTCAGGTGCACCATATTGTTCAATGTTAATGGAATTAAATTTCTCCATGTCGTTAATCTGAAGATGCACAACTTGTTGCTCATCATGATATACTCCTGAGTAGTAAACATCGGTTGCTTTATCGAATGTCAGGACTTTGTCGAACTCCAGTTTACCTTTGAACCGTTCTTTAAATGGCTTCTTTTTTAGTTCGCTCAATTTAAGTGTTGTCTTATAGTCGGCATCAGATCGTAGTCTGCCAAAGAAACCAGCTCCTCCTGTTATTAATTGAGTCCCAAAATGCAATCCTCCGGCAATTAATCCTTTTGCAAATCCCTGTCTGAAATTGCGGACAGCATACATTTCTTTGTGGATAGAACTGTTATTCAGCAGGTTTTGATATTGTTCAAGGCTTTTTTCAGAAGTGTCGTTGTGTGACAATGCATTGGCTGCGGTTTGTGCGGCTAACATTCCGGATCTGATCGCTAAATGTATACCTTTTAAGGCAGGCATAGCAACCAAACCTGCGCTGTCCCCTATGATTATAGCATTGTCGACAAACAATTTAGGTATTGCATAATAACCTCCTTCAGGAAGGGTTTTAGCGCCATATTCCACCAGTTTTCCACCTTTTAAAATCCTGGATACAAATGAGGTGGTTTTCCATATCTGGAATGCATCATGAACATCAAAGGTTGGATCTTTGAAGTCAAGTCCGACAACAAGACCTATAGCTACTTTATTATCTTTTAATCCATAGATGAAGCCTCCGCCAAACTCATCATTATCGAGAGGATAACCCATTGTATGAAAAATCTGTCCTGCCTCAATATTACCTTGCGGGACTGTCCATAATTCCTTGCAGCCTAAGGAGTAAACCTGTTCATTTCTGTCCTTATCCAGGTTAAATTTTTTAATAAGCATTTTGGTCAGACTGCCACGTGTTCCTTCTGCAAAAATGGTAATTTTAGCTTCAATCCGGGTGCCCGCCTGAAAATTTTCCAACTGATGTCCATGGTGATCCAGACCAGTATCTTTGGTTTTGGCACCTATTACTTTCCCATCTTTGTACAAAATCTCATCTACGGCAAAACCTGTATAGATCTCTACACCTTTCTCCTCTGCTTTTAATGCTAAATACCTGCATATCTGACCTAATGAGGCGGTGTAATTGCCTCTATTACTCATGTACGGCAGGTGAAATGGCAGAGCTATGGCCCTTTTTTCTGTGAGCAATATCGTTTTATCATTAGTTACTTTAGCATTGAATGGGATCTCTGAGAAATCCACTTCAGGCAATAATTCTTTAAAAACAGATGGTTTGATTACTGCACCTGATAATATATGGCTGCCTATTGAACGACCTTTTTCAATGAGTAATATTCTTTTGTTCTGGCCTCTTTGTTTTAAGATGTCAGCAAGACGAATTGAAGCGGCTAATCCGGATGGACCACCTCCGATTATTAACACATCCGAGGATATAATATCGATATAACTCATTCTCTGATCTCCTGTTTTAATATTTATATTATCCTTAGGATAGAACAGTATTGGTTCAAATATGTTTAATCAGGGTAATTTAAACCAGTTTGTATAACCTGAATCGTTTTGTTCAGGGAATTTACAGTGAGAGAATTCATTAGTATGGCTGTCGTAACAGTAATCTTTCTTCCATTCATCCGCTTTTTCAACTGTCTGCCTTATAGCGTCAGTAATATATAATAATTCATCATTGGTCATAGTCGGATGGAGGGATAATCTTATCCAGCCCGGTTTCATTGACAGGTCTCCGGCATCTATTTTATCTGTGATCTCTTTAGACATTTTAAAGTCAACATTCAGAAGAAAATGACCATAAGTTCCGGCACAGGAACATCCCCCTCTTACCTGTATCCCAAAATGGTCGTTAAGAAGAGTGGTAACCAGGTTGTGATGTATATTGTCAATATAAAAAGAGAAAACTCCGAGTCTCTCTTTTATTTCAGGAGCAAGGATATGAAGCCCTTTTATTGTTGATAATTCATTGAAAGCTATGTCAATCAGCTCATTTTCACGCTTCCGGATGCTTAAAGTGCCCATATTTTCTTTCAATGTGATAGCCAGGGCAGTTTTGATCCCCTGCAGAAATCCGGGAGTGCCTCCATCTTCCTTGACCTCTATATCAGTTATATATCTATAACCTCCCCACCTGTTTGTCCATTTCACTGTTCCTCCGCCAGGGTTGTCGGGGATATTATTTTTGTAGAGATCTTTATTGAAAATCAGAACTCCTGAACTGCCTGGCCCCCCAAGGAACTTGTGCGGGGAAAAAAAGATGGCATCGAGCTGCTGCATTTTATCAGCAGGATGCATATCTATATCTACATAAGGAGCAGATGCTGCAAAATCTACAAAGCAGTACCCGTTATGCTCGTGCATTATCTGAGCCAGTTCATGATAAGGAGGAAAATAGCCTGTCACATTTGAACAAGCTGAAAAAGAACCAATAAGTAATGGGCGGTCTTTATATTTAACAATCTCTTTTCGCAGAGTGTCAGGGTCGGCTTTAAGATCAGAAGAAGGCTCCAGAACAACAACTTCAGCAAGCGTTTCGAACCAGGAGGTGTGATTTGAGTGATGCTCGGTATGTGTTAAAAAAACAACAGGACGCTTGTCATTCGGGATATCTTTACAGTTGTTATAATTTCCATGAGCATATGCGCAGAAATGAATAGCCTGTTCGGGTACCTTTAATCCAAGAAGTCGCTGGAGCTTTGAAATTGCGGAAGTCATCCCTGTGCCTGTAAAGATCAAAATATCATTTTCACTGGCATTCACATGGTGCTTCACTATTTTCTGAGCAAGGTGATAGGCGTCAGTCATTGCCTTCCCGGTAGATGTTGATTCTGAATGAGTATTTCCTACCATAGGACCAATCTCTTCAGTAATCCTGTTTTCGATCGGTCTGTACAGTCTGCCACTCGCTATCCAGTCGGCGTAAATAAGCTTCCTGGATCCAAAGGGTGTTGTTATTTCTGCATCAATTCCAATAATATTCCTGCGGTATTGATCAAAATATATTTCAAGATCAGACATAATTAATAACTAATTTTGAACAGAAGAAATACTAAAGATTATGTATGACAAAGGTAATCACTTTCCGTTGTGAAAAAAGAGACGCTGAATTCAACGTCTCTTCTTATTTATTATAAAGGAAAAGAATTTTTTATGTAAAAATTATCTGGGAACCTTCGCCACCTGCAAGTTCATAAAACTCCCCAACAGTCAGGATCCGACTGACATGGTCACTAAGATCTTCTTTTTTTAACTTAAACATATCCACAGCAGTCTTACAGGCATATATCTTACCTCCTCCTGCTGTAATAAGATCAAGAAATTCACTCACAGGAGGAATATCAAGTTTTTCCATTTGGCCCTTCATCATCCATGAAGTAAAAGCTTCCATTCCCGGAATAATACCTAAAAGTGTCGGCATTCTCATCCCTCCGGGAAGGCGTAGTGCCGGGTTGCCCACAACTCCTGTATGCAGTTTATCCATCCTGTTTTTTGTTATTGCATCCATACCAAAGAAGGTAAAAAAAAGGTTTGCTTCAAGTCCTTCCATTACTGCCCCATTTCCCAATATAAGGGTAGCATAGACATCCTCAATTGAGCCTTTGGCAC
Organism: Bacteroidales bacterium; assembly: GCA_003141525.1. GTDB lineage: Bacteria > Bacteroidota > Bacteroidia > Bacteroidales > VadinHA17 > LD21. The sequence goes on along the minus strand of PLML01000241.1, from coordinate 20,628 downwards.
AAATGAGACTTACTTTTTTTATTGGAAATTTTTGTTCCATAAGACTAAGTTTTATAAAAGTTTAAACGCAACTTGCTGGTTTTGGTATCCCCGCTATTTTTGTAGCTTTTTTCAGAGGTGCACCAGAAAAAAGCTGGTAGAATGTTTTAACATCAATTACTCCCGAGTGATTAATGCTTCTTATAGATAAAGCTTCACCTCCGTTAAATCTGTTGCGAAGAAATTCCATTATTGCAAAATGCTGTCCTGTAAGGATAATGCCTTCTTCTTTAGCAATTTCAACTGCAATCTCTTTAGTCCATTGAGAGGGATTTGTAAAATAGCCCTCTTCGTTTACATCAACTGTTACACCTGCATAAGTTTTCTGTGCCATAGTTTAGAAATTAAGTTATTAGTTTGATAAGTTTATAAGTTGATAAGTTATTAAGTTATGAATTCATATCATTTAATTGAATAATTATTCCATTTTTTTCCCGACCATCGACATGTAATTGGTTACAGGAAGTTTTCTTGCTTTTAGCAGAATATTCCAGTAAATCCATTTAAATAATAGCTTTCCAAGATGATTTAACTTTGACTCCTTTAATAGTGAGAATGGACCAACGACGGGTAATGGATATAATCCGGGGAGAGGCTCGGTAGCATAATTAAAATCTATAAGGATACCCTTGCCGAAACCTGTCTCGATATAGCAATTAGAGTGCCCATCGAAAGATTCTGAAAATGGTTCATTGTTTATATAATTAACGATGTTCTTCTCCAATACATCTGCCTGGAAGTGTGCAACAGATCCTGCTTTTGAAGAGGGGAAATTTCCGGCATCACCGATAACAAAGATATTTTTGAACAATGCCGACTGAAGAGTATTCTTATCAGCTTTTACAAATCCGAACTCATCGCCCAGTCCGCTCTTTGAAATAACGGGATCACCGGAATGAAGCGGTACTGAAATAAGACAATCGAAAGGAACTTCTCTTCCGCCAAAATCGAGTATTTTTTTATTGGCATTATCAACCTCTCCAATAAAAAAATCACTCACCAGGTTTATGTTTTTTCTTTCAAGAAGTGATCCCAGCATCCTGGATGCTTTTGGTTTTGTAAAAGCGCCTGACAATGGTGTGACGTAAGTTATATTAACCTTGTTGCGCATCCCCTTCCGGGTAAAATAATAATCGGCAAGAAAGGCGAATTCCAGAGGAGCGACAGGGCATTTGATAGGGTTGTCGGCTACATTGATTACAAGGTTTCCTCCAGGCCAGGTCTTGAAAAACTCTGCCAGAGCTTCAGATCCATCAATAGTATAAAAATCAAATATGTTTTTCTGCCATAACTCTCCTTTTAAACCCGGCGTATCCTCAGGACTAATCCTTGTTCCTGTGGCAATAATAAGGATGTCATACGCTATCTCAAGGCCATTAATAAGAGTTATATTATTATGTGAAGGATCAATCTTTTCAATTTCAGTGTTTATTACTTGAACTCCTCTCGGGAAAAATTTAAGGCTTGGTTTGAGGATATCTTTTTTCTGGTAATAACCAAAAGGGATAAACAAAAAACCGGGCTGGTAAAAATGATTTATTTCCTTTTCTACAACTGTTACGCTCCATTCGTTGACTGGAAGCTTTTTTTGCATCTTATTGGCCATTATCGTTCCAGCTGTCCCGGCGCCCAGAATCAAAAGTTTTTTCATGATTAAGTTTTCTACTGTTAAATTATTAACAGAACAAATGTATGCTATATATTGAACTATCTAGATATTTATGATATTTATGATGTTTTCTGTTTTTTTACATGTTGGAAAGCAATATTTAAAAAAACAAAGTACATTTGATCATTAAAAAAAATCATTGTTTCTTTATTATTTAAATGATAACCTTATGAGAAAAGGATTTGTGATTATTCTGTTTATTGTTCTTTGTCTGCCGGTTTTAACGGCTCAAAATAAACAACCAAAAATTGACTCTGCCGGTACCTGGAAATTTGATGCCCCATATGCACCTGAAGGATACAATTCGGGAATAATAGTAGTCGGAATGGTTGAACAAAAACCATCTGCAACAATGTCATTCACTGGAAATGATTTTAAATATCCCGGCGAAAACGTTAAAGCTGAAAAAGACAGCATATTGTTTTCTGTATATATTCAGGGACAGGATGTTAATGTAATGCTGAAAATTGAGAATGATACATTAATGTCTGGTAAAGCGGTATATTCTGAAGGAGAAGTCCCTTTTTCACTTACCAAAACCCTGGCGTCTGAAGCAGAGGTAAAGCAATAAGGTTTTAGCTCGTTTATAATACATTATAATTTATTTCCTGACGGCTTCCCCAGATCAATTCGTACATGGATTCTTACTCTGTTCGGATTAGCATTGGTATATACATCATTAGAAGACAATATCTATTTGTTTTCATAATTTTTATTTTGTTTTCCCAAAAATTTGTAACTTGATAGATGAAAATTGATTAATAATTAGTCAACGCTCGTTCAATTATTTAATTTACTAAAAACTTTGAACTATGGAAAAACTCGTTGCATGTTGCGGATTAAATTGTGCCACCTGTGAGGCAAGAAATGCAACCATTAATAACGATGATGAACTCAGAAAAGCAACTGCGGAAAAATGGAAAAAACTTTATAATGTAGCTGATATGTCACCGGCTATGATAAATTGCACCGGATGCAGAGAGGAAGGAGTGAAGATAGGACACTGGAGTATGTGTCAGATCAGAGGCTGTGCAATCTCAAAAGGATTTAAAACCTGCGGAGAGTGCAAAGACCTGGAAGAATGCAGTATCATTTCAGGAGTCCTAAAATACTCCCCCGAGGCTTTAGCGAATTTAAAGAATTTGAATTGATTGAAAAAACCCATGGTGTGCCTTCGTGATAACCTTTGTGTCCCTTTGTAGTAGATTACTAATATAAATAATCATGTCAGGAAAAGAAAATATTTTACTCACCGATAAGGAGATCTACCCAACGGATGAACTTATCTTTTCAATTATAGGTGATAAAAAGCACTTGTGGAAGAATATAATGGACTATATGTACAATAGCTATAAAGATTCAATGGGTCAATGGAATTTTTATAACGATGGGGAACGATGGCTTTATAAAATGGTCCATAAAAAGAAAACTATTTTCTGGGCCAGTATCTTAAATGACACATTCCGTATTACCTTTTATCTTGGGAATAAAGCTGAACCTATAATTGAAAACAGCGATCTGCCTCAGAGCATAAAAGAAGAATTCAGAACAGCAAAAAGATATGGATTGATCAGACCGGTTTCATTCATTATTAATGATAAATCAGATGTCGATAATGTGCTGAAAATGATAGATATAAAGAGCAGGTTAAAGTAATAATTCTCAAAATCAGGAATGGAAAATAATTTTTATCAGTTTACTGCAAGATCTCTTCAGGGTAAAGACATCAGCATGGATACCTATAAGGGGAAAGTTGTTCTGGTAGTAAATACTGCAAGCAAATGCGGATTTACCCCACAGTATGAGGGCCTTGAAAGCCTCTACAAAAAATACAAAGATCAGGGATTGATCATACTTGGATTTCCCTGTAACCAGTTCGGAAATCAGGAACCCGGAACTGAAAATGAGATAGAGCAAGGTTGTCTGATTAAGTACGGAGTCTCATTCCCAATGTTCTCAAAAATTAAAGTAAATGGTGCAAATACTCATCCAATATATAAATATCTGAAAGATAAGCTTCCAGGATTCTTAAACAAAAGAATCAAATGGAACTTTACGAAATTTCTAATTGACCGTTACGGAGTGCCTGTGAAAAGATTATCTTCGTCAACAGTGCCAGAAAAACTTGTTAATGACATTGAGAAACTTTTAAGAATCTGACTTCCACCTTTTGCCTTTCCTATAAGTATAAATACCCCTTATAAATAGGCTTTAATCTTCTTTCCTCCTCTTTTTATACGAATTACCTTTGTGTTAATCTTTTAAAAATTGCCATTCATAAAAGACTGATGGGAAAACTGTACGATCTGTTATTGGAAGATGTAAGGTTTGAAGAAGGACTGAATGCCTGTATGAATTGCGGAGTTTGTACAGCTATCTGTCCGGCAGCAGAGTTTTATAATTACGATCCCAGGAAAATTGTTGTTGAAGTTCAAACAAAGGATGACGATAAAATAACTGACCTTTTAAAGTCTGAAACGATCTGGTACTGCGGAGAATGCATGTCGTGCAAAACCCGTTGTCCGCGTGGGAATGCTCCCGGATTGATAATCATGGCATTGCGATCGCTTTCACAGGATCTTGGGTTTTTTACAGAATCAGAAAAAGGAAGACAACAGCTTGTCATTAAAAGGATAGTTGGTCATTGGATACTAACGTACGGTTATTGTCTTTATCTTGAAGGAGTTGGTACAACAATGCATCCCGAACAGGGACCAGTCTGGGACTGGATTCAGGATAACTGGAGAGACCTTTTTAAAAAAATGGGTGCAAATTACCAGGGTGATGGCCCGGGGATACTCAGGAGAATTCCGGAAGAGGCAATGGATGAAATCAGGGAGATTTTTAAGGTAACCGGCGGCATGAAAAGATTTGAAAATATTGAAGAATTTTCAAGGAAAAAAGCAGTAGAGCTAAATATGCAACTGGATGAAGGTATTGAAAATGAATACTTCCGGCATATCTATAAAACTAACAATGGACGTCACACAAGATAATATTTTCACACGATGATAATAAAAGGGAAGAAAGCTGTTTGGAATGATTATCAGAAGGAGATAGCTGACAATAATTATTATTATGTAAGAAGCTGTGTAAGACAGAATTTCTTTCCCGGATCAGAAACGGCGTTCCTTAAAATAATGCGCGAAGAGCTTAACAAGGATGTATATGAACATCCCTGTCATACAACCTGCACCGGAATTGGTTATCATGGTGATATAGTTCCTGTTGAAACAACAATGACGGTTGTTGCCCGTCAGTTTGCGTTAATGACAGAAGCAGGGTATGAGAATCTCTTGCCATCGTGCATAACCTCTTTCGGATTATACACAGAAATACTGGACACCTGGCATCATTTTCCCGAGGTTGAGAAAAAAGTGAGAAAACAATTGAAAAAAGCAACCGGAAGGGAATTCAAAATACCAAAAAACCTTGCTCATGCAAGCGATGTGATCTTTAAATTCAGGAAGGAGATTGGCGCAAAAGCTAGATATAAACTTATTAATAAAAACACGGGAGAACCTCTGAAAGTTGTTGATCATATCGGATGTCATTACGCTAAGATGTTCCCTTCCAGGGGAATTGGTGGGGCAGAATATCCATATGTTCTTACCGGCATGATTGAAGAATGGGGCGGGCAGATAATTGATTATCCTGAAAGAAGGCACTGTTGCGGATTTGGCTTCAGACAATATCTTGTACAGGCAAACAGGGGTTTCTCTATAGCCTGTTCAAAAGAAAAATTCGAATCTATGAAGCCGTTCAAGCCCGATATGATAATAACAAATTGTCCGGGTTGCCCGATGTTTCTCGACAGATGGCAGTATGTTATAAATGAGATGGAGGGCAAAAGATATGGTCAGAACGGAGAAGGAATCCCTGTTTTTACATATGAAGAGGTTGCAGGTCTGGTTCTTGGTTATGATCCATGGGATTTAGGTCTTCAGATGCATCAGACAGATTGTGAACCAGTTCTTGATAAGATAGGAATAGAATATGCCCCTGAAGACAAATATAAACTTAATATACTTCCTGCATACTCAGAAAAACATAATTTAATAAATGTCTGATTTTAAATGAGCAAGCATGTTGTGGTAATAGGAGGTGGGGTGGCAGGCCTTGAAGTTGCAGGTCAGTTGTCAAGAGCAGGAATTGAGGTCAGCCTCATAGAAAAAGAATCCAAAACCGGAGGGCATCTGAATAACTGGCACAGGCTTTTTCCAGACAGAAGGAATAGTATTGAAGTAAAGGAGTACCTCGACGGAATGACTCATAATCAAAGAATTATACTACTAACTAATACAACAATAGAAAGGTTTAACAGGAACAAAGGTCATTTTTCTATTACTACAAATGAAGGAAGAGAACTGACTGCTGATGCAGTTATTGTTGCGACTGGATTTGATCTATTTAAGAGTGCCAGGAAAGAAGAGTACGGTTATGGTATTTACGATAACGTTATTACTTCTGCTGATCTGGAGGAGATGTTCCGGACAGGTAAGATTACGTTGGCTAATGGATCTGTCCCGGACACGATAGGGATAGTACATTGTGTTGGATCTCGTGATGAAAAGGTTGGCAATTTTTATTGTTCCAAGTTATGTTGTGTAACTGCCGTTAAACAGGCAGTCGAGCTTAGGGAATATCTTCCGGAATCAAAAGTTTTTTGCTTTTATATGGATATGAGAATGGGTGGCGCTTTTTATGAAGAGCTTTATCGTGAAGCCCAGGAAAAATGGGGAGTAAGCTTTATCAGAGGCAAGGTGTCAGAAGCAAGTGAGACGATTGAAAATAAACTTTTAATTAAAGTCGAAGATACACTTGCTGGCAGACCGCTAAAGATGAAACTTGATATGCTTGTGCTTATGGCAGGAATGGAAATGTCGGAAGGCGGGGAAAAAATTGCCGGATTAGGAGGTCTTAATACAGGTGAAAATAGATTTTTTGCTGCTGCTGATAATCATTTTGGCAGCAACAAAAGCAATATTGAAGGAGTATTCTTCGCTGGAACATGTACGGCGCCAATGAATATTACGGAAACAATTTCCCATGCCCGTGCAGCTGTTGTAGAGGTAATTGATTATCTGAAAGATGGCAAATAAGGATATGGATAAATTCGGCTATACTATATCAAAAGAGCGTCAAATCGACTACGATTCCAATAACAGAGGGGTAGCCTCCTACATTTTTGAGAAGGAACCCAGCTTCAGACTCTGTATTGAATGCGGCGGGTGTTCGGCAACATGCACAACAGCCAGTTTTACAGATTTTAGCCTCCGGGAACTTAATATTCTTATTAAACGTGGTGAAAACGACCAGGTGCGGCAGAATTTAAAAAAATGTATGCTCTGTGGTAAGTGTACGCTGGTTTGTCCTCGTGGAGTCAATACGAGAAATATTGTGGTTCTTGCAATCAAAGCCTTTCAAAAATCAGACAATTATGAAATTTGATCCTTTCATAATACCATTTAATATTGGATTGTACTTTATTCTCATCTACGTTGTTACGAGAAGCGTAATATGGTTTCGTGACCTGTCGAAACCTGATAAGCTGAGGCTGCAACGCGGGTTTTTTGGTATTGCTTTTGGACTGAGCCTTAAAGAGATATTCATGGAAAGTCTGATACACAGGAAGATACTTAAAACAAACTTCCGTCTGGGTTATATGCACATGAGTCTGGCATTTGGCTGGTTTTTACTTATATTATTTGGTACAATTGAAGCTGATATTTTTAGTGCTAAACACCTGAATGCTCCATATAAAGCTATCTTTTTCAGGTTTTTCAATCCCAATCACGGCAGGACAAGTTTTGAGTCAGCTTATGGATTTTTAATGGATCTCATACTTGCATTCATACTATCAGGCCTGTTCCTGGCTGTTGCAAAAAGGATCTATTCGAAAATTGTAGGGATGAAGAAGACAACCCGTCTGAAAATCATCGATAAAATAGCACTTACTTCTTTATGGCTAATTTTCCCCAGCCGTCTCCTGGCAGAAAGCTTCACCTGTGGTGCTTATGGTACAGGCAGTTTTCTTACGGGATCACTTGGAGCCTGGCTTGCAACATTTCTTCCGGCACAACAGATGGCATATCCTTTCTGGTGGCTTTATTCAATTTCATTGGGAACTTTTTTCATTCTTCTTCCGATTACAAGATATATGCACATTCCCACAGAATTATTCCTTATTTTCATGAGAAATTCCGGAATAAAAACGGGCGATCAGGCTGGTACTTATTCAGAGGTTCAGACTTACTCCTGCTCTTCATGTGGAATCTGCCTTGATTCATGCCAGCTTAATTTTTCAGCCGGGATTACCAATATTCAGTCAGCTTACCTTATGAAAGCTATTCGAAATAACAATGACGTTTCTGAAATCGCTCATAACTGTCTTATGTGTGGCAGGTGCGATCAGAAATGTCCTGTGGGAATAGAACTATCTCAAATCAGGATGATCCAGCGAAGGGGAGATGAAACTGAAAATGATTTCAGAAATATTTATAAAGGTTATTTCAGGAGCCGGCAGACTAATATTTCAGAAAAAACTAATGGATCTTCAAATTATAATTTTCTTCAGGAAACCGATCATGGAAAGGCTGACATATTGTATTTTGCAGGTTGCATGTCTCACCTGACTCCTGCCATTAAGAATTCCATGATAAAAATTCTTGATGCTTCTGAAGTGAAATACAATTTTATTGACGAGCAGGGAGGTGTTTGTTGCGGACGTCCGTTAATGCTTGCTGGGCAGGATAAGGAAGCAAGGGAGCTTATTAATTTTAATTCGCAGATGATATGGAAATCAGGCGCCCACACGCTTGTCACATCATGTCCCATATGTTATAAAGTGTTTAAGGAGAGTTATTATCTTGATGTGGAAGTCCTTCATCACACACAATTTATCAAGAGACTGATAGATGACGGATCAGTGAAAATGAATTTTCTGCATAAAAAGGTTGTGTATCATTCTCCATGTGATCTGGGAAGAGGATCAGGCGTTTATGATGAACCAAAGGAGGTTCTTGGGTATGTTTCCCGGCTTGAGAGAAGCAATTTTGAAGATGGAAATTCGCTTTGTTGCGGAGGAAGTCTGGCTAACATGAAAATAAGCTCCACTGATAAAAAGAAAATAGCTCTCGATGCTGCCAATGAGCTTACCAAAAATAATCCCGATATTCTTGCTACTGCTTGTCCTCTTTGTAAAAAGACTTTCTCTTCTGTTACAGCAACAAGAGTTGCTGATATTTCTGAGATTGTGGCTGAAGCTTTAGTAGGGAAATCGATAAAAATAAATAATGGCAGCCATATCAACTCAATAAAAGCGCTGGCAAATATTTGATTTTATTTTGACATTTCAAACAATTCATATACTGAAATTGTTTTTTCCACGTTATAAACGCAAGTCTTGAACTAATCCAAAATTTTCAAAAATGGCAAGTAAAACATATGGGTTGCTGATATTAGTCGGGATCGTTTTATTCTATTCCTGCAATACCACAGGTGAGCAAAAGGAAGCGAAAATGAAACTTGTTCAGAATAAGATATTGCAGCAGGAAGATGGCACCATTTCTTTAAAAGTTGATAAAGCAGACTGTTACCAGGATATGGTAAATCCTTCTAGCAATACTGCTGAATGGAATGTTGTTGTTTCGAAATCAGGACGTTTTAATGTCTGGTTGTCGAGCGCTACCAAAGATACAACTGATCTGAAATATGATAATTCGGTTATGCTGAGCATTCTTGATAACAGGATTGAAGCCCGTCCTGCGTGTGATAAGATAATACATAACTCAAGTGATGTCACATATCCTTATTTCAGGGCAGATTCATTTATAGGGTCACTTTATATACAAGATACAGGTCTATATAATATTCAGATAATCAGCGAGAAAATTGTTCCTGAGGAAATTAAGAAAGAAGAGTCATCAGGTTCTGCAAATTCAAAACTTTTATCAGTCTTTCTGACCCCGATTACCCGTTGATTTTAATCCATTCCCTTGCATTTACGAAAGCTTTTATCCAAGGAGTAACTTCATCATTTTTTCTTTCTTCCGGATAAAAGCCACATTGCCATGGGAAATATGCCCTTTCAAGGTGTGGCATCATTACAAGGTGACGACCATCTTCTGAACATAATCCGGCAACATCATAATCAGACCCGTTTGGATTAGCCGGATAGGTATGTTTGTTGAATTTTAATGGTATCTGATACTTTTTTTCAGGATAAGGCAGGCTGAATTGCCCCTCTCCATGAGCTACCCATATTCCGAGCTCCATATTTGTCATGTTACCAAGCATCACAGAGTTATTTTTTAAAATCTTCACTTCAAAGAAACCTGATTCAAATTTATGTGATTTATTAAGTAGAAGTTTTGGCTTATCCTTGTGATGTGGATACAAGAGATCCAGCTCAACCATTAACTGACAGCCATTACATACCCCAAGTGAAAGAGTATCAGTTCTTTTATAGAAATTATCAAGAGCGATGCGTGCTTTCACATTATATCTGAAAGCGCCTGCCCACCCTTTGGCAGATCCTAATACATCGGAATTTGAAAAGCCTCCGACAAAAACTATTATACTGATTTCCTCCAGGTTTTCTCTACCCGATATGAGGTCCGTCATATGAACATCCTTCACATCGAAACCAGCCAGATAGAGGGCATAAGCCATCTCCCTGTCGCCATTTACACCTTTTTCCCTTATTATTGCAGCCCTGATTCCAGATTTCTTCCTTCTATCAGGTGTTATTCCCAAAGATTTAAATGTCCCGTCAAAATCTGTTATTTTGATATTCAATTCATGATTTTTATAATTCAGAAATCGCTCAAGCGCAAGTTCCGGTCCGCATTGACGCCTGTCGAGAAGATATGAAGTATAGTACCATTTATCACGAAGTTTATCAATATCGAATGTCAGTGAGTCATTATTGTTCGAAACAAATAATGTTCTTTCGTTAACCGGGTGACCAATAGAGAAATATGAAACCCCGTTTTCAAGAAGGATTTCAGCTGCTTCATTCTCATCTTTTACCTGAATAATAATCCCAGGATTTTGGCTGAAGAGTATCTTAACTGTATCGCTTTCGTCAAGAGATGAAAGATTAACAGTTATTCCCCCGCTGGTGTTTGAAAAGCACATTTCAAGAAGGGTTGTCAGCATTCCACCGGCTGATATATCATGGCCCGAAAGAATCTTGCCTTTATGTATCAGGTCCTGAATTGTATTAAAAACTTCTTTAAAATATTCAGGATCAGCAACAGTGGGAACCTCATCGCCAAGCCTGTTCAGAATCTGGGCAAAGCTGCTTCCTCCAGTTTTGAGATGATCCCGGCTCATATCTATATAAAGGAGACTCGTGTAAGGGTCGTTCACTATTACCGGTTCGACAATTCTTCTGATATTATCAACCTCAGCTGCGGCAGAGATTATTACCGTACCGGGCGAATACACAACCTGATCCTTATATTTCTGTGTCATCGAAAGACTGTCTTTCCCGGTCGGAATGTTTATGCCCAGGGCAATTGCAAAATCACCTGCTGCTTTGACAGCTGAATAGAGCCTAGTATCTTCACCCTGATTTCTACATGGCCACATCCAGTTAGCCGAAAGGGAAACACTTTTTAATTTATCTGCGAGAGGAGCCCATATGATATTTGTGAGAGCCTCTGCAATGGATAGTACTGAACCTGCTGAGGGATCAATAAGTCCTGCAGCCGGAGCATGCCCAATTGAGGTGGCCATACCCTTTTTCCCCCTGTAGTCAAGTGTAATTGCTCCAAGATTATTCAACGGCAACTGAAGAGGGCCGGCACATTGCTGTTTTGCGAGTCTTCCGGTTACTGACCTGTCCACTTTGTTGGTAAGCCAGTCTTTACAGCCAACCTCCTCAAGCTGAAGAACCTGTTCAATATACTCCTCGATTTTTTGGATCGAGTATTCAAGTTTTTTGTATCTGTTTTCAACTATTACATCATTCATTATTGTTTTCGGTGGGTCTCCGAAAAGCGATGAGAGTGCTAAATCTATCGGTTTTTCATTCGTGACAGGATTTTCAAGAGTAAACTGCATATCTCCGGTTACTTCGCCGATGATATAAATTGGAGCTCTTTCTCTTTCGGCAATATTCATTAAAGTATCGACATCAGTCTTTTTCATTACCAGACCCATGCGTTCCTGGGACTCATTGCCGATAATTTCCCTGGCCGAGAGGGTAGGGTCACCTATAGGCAATTTGCTGATATCAATTTTGCCTCCTGTTGCTTCTACAAGCTCCGACAAACAATTAAGATGACCACCTGCGCCATGGTCATGGATTGATACAATTGGATTGTTTTCTAATTCACTTAATGCCCTGATTGCATTATAGACTCTTTTCTGCATCTCGGGATTGGCCCTTTGTACAGCGTTTAATTCGATCGAGCTGTCAAATTTACCAGTATCCACGGATGAAACAGCTCCGCCTCCCATTCCTATCCTGTAGTTATCACCTCCAAGCAACACAATAAGATCGCCCTTTTCAGGAATATTTTTCTCACTGTCTTTCTTTTTACCTATTCCAATTCCCCCCGCAAGCATAATAACCTTATCGTAACCAAATTTTTTCAGATTTTCAAAATGTTCGAAGGTAAAAACCGAACCACAAATAAGCGGTTGTCCGAATTTATTTCCAAAATCGCTGGCTCCATTTGATGCTTTTATTAATATATCTTCAGGTGTCTGATAAAGCCAGGGCCTTTCCTGTGTGGCTTTCTCCCACGGGCGGTTTCCGGCAGGACGGGGATAGGATGTCATGTAAACAGCTGTACCGGCAATAGGAAAAGCCCCTTTGCCTCCTGCAATCCGATCCCTGATCTCACCACCGGTACCGGTTGAAGCCCCGTTGAAAGGTTCTACAGTAGTTGGGAAATTATGTGTTTCAGCTTTAATTGAAAGCACAGATTCATAATCTGTTACATTAAAAAAATCAGGTCTGTCCTGTGCCCCGGGAGCAAATTGCTCAACAACCGGGCCCTGTACGAAGGCACAATTATCTTTATATGCTGATATTACGCTATTTGGATTGGTTCTGGTTGTAGACTTAATCATCTGAAAAAGAGTTTGTTCTTTTTCAATACCGGACAGAATAAACGTTCCATTGAAGATTTTATGACGGCAGTGTTCAGAATTAACCTGTGAAAAGCCAAATACCTCACTATCTGTTAGTTCGCGTCCTATTGTGCTGCTTAACCTATCGAGATATGCTACTTCTTCAGAACTGAGGGCCAGTCCCTCTCTTCTATTATATTCTTTTATATCGTCAATATAAAAAACAGGATCCGGAAGTTTGTNNCAGATGTTGTCGCATGAAACTCCTCGATTCTCTTTATTCCAGCTATCCCCATATTCTGCGAAATCTCTACCGCATTTGTACTCCATGGGGTTATCATTTCTTTCCGTGGACCGATAAAGGTTCCTTCAAGATTGTCTTTGCTAATTAATGAAGCATTCCCAAAAAGCCAGATCAGTTTTTCTATTTCCTTTTCAGGAAGTATCCCATTTGTACCTACGGCAATAATATTTTTAGTATCAGCTTCGAAAAAGAGGATCATTTAGTTAGTTGTATTATATTTATTAGCAATATGTTATATATAATTTTCTGTATTGAGAAACAAGGTGTAAATATAATTCAAGTTTTAAGAAAATCCTATTCAGATTTCTCAGTGTCTCTCTGTGTATCCTCTGTGTCACTCTGTGTAAGTTCTTGATATTTAGTTACACAGAGAGACACAGAGTTGCACAGAGGTTTTTATTTTAATCCGCTTCTTTTAAGCAGAGCATCAATTGAAGGTTCTTTGCCTCTGAACCTGACATAAAGATCATGAGGTTTATCTGTTCCTCCTCTTTCAAGAATGTTTTTCCTGAAAGATGCAGCAGTTTCCTTGTTGAATATTCCGGTTTCCCTGAAAAAGCTGAAGGCATCTGCATCAAGTACTTCAGCCCATTTATATCCATAATATCCGGCTGCATACCCACCTCCGAAAATATGTCCTAAAGATGTACTCATATTTAAACCCTCAATTTTAGGAAATAATTCGGTTTTTGACACTGCTTCGGCTTCAAAACCGGATATATCAGCATTAACAGGCTTAATTATTGAGTGCCATGCCATGTCGAGAAAACCGAAACCCAGTTGCCGGCAACAAGCATACCCTTCATTAAAAGTCGATGCTTTTTTTATCTTGCTTATAATTTTATCAGGGATTTTTTCACCTGTGATATAATGAATAGCCCAGGTATCAAGCCACTCCTTTTCGTAAGCAAAATTCTCGATGAACTGTGATGGCAGTTCTACGAAATCGCGTGCAACATTTGTGCCCGACAGACTCTCGTAGGTGCATTTCGTCAGCATCCCATGCAATGCATGTCCAAACTCATGAAGGTATGTGGTCAGTTCATTAAATGACAGGAGTGAAGGTCTTGTTGCAGATTGTCTTGTAAAATTGGCAACTATTGAGATCAGGGGCCTTACGTCATTCCCCTTTTCATTTTTCTGATCTCTGTAGCTCGTCATCCAGGCTCCACCATTCTTTCCCGGACGGAGATGATAATCGATATAGAGAATTGAAAGAAAAGTATTGTCATGGTCGTATACTTCGAAGGTCTTTACTTCGGGATGGTAGACAGGTATTGTGTTATTTAGAATAAACCTTATGCCATAAAGTGCAGATGCAAGACCCAATACTGCAGCTTCGACTTTTTCAAGACTGAAATATGGTTTAAGTATTTCATCGTCAATATCATAAAGTTTTTTCTTTAGTTTCTCGGAATAGTAGGCCCAGTCGTATCTTTCAATTGCATCTTTATGTCCCTGGCTTTCAGCAAAACTCCTGATATTTTCAAAGTCACGTAAAGCAGCTGGTTTTGATGCCCGGTAAAGCTCTTCCAGGAATTTTTCTACTTTTTCAGGGGTATCGGCCATACGATCACCAAGTATCATTTCAGCAAAGGTTTTAAATCCCAGCATCCTGGCAATTTCAAGACGAAGGTTCGCTATCTTCAGGACATTTTGAGAGTTGTCAAAATTATTGCCCCTGAAGCCCCTTGAAGAATAAGCTTTAAACATCTTTTCACGAAGATCTCTTTTTTCGGAGTATTTCATAAATGGAACATAGCTCGGAAAATGGAGAGTGAAAACCCATCCTTGTTTTTTTCTTATTTCAGCTTCCGTTGAAGCCATTTCAACTAAACTTTCAGGTAGTCCGGCAAGATCATCTTTATCAGTAAGATGCAGTTCAAATGAATTTGTCTCTTCAAGGACATTCTCTTCAAATTTGAGTGAAAGTGTTGCAAGTTCCTCGGATATTGCCCTGAACCGTTTTCTCTCATCTTCCTTTAAAGCCGTACCACCCAGGATAAAATTTCTGAATTTCCTCTCAGTCAGTATCTTTTGTTCTGTATTGAGTCCTGAAGTTTCCAGTGATTCAAATACAGTTTTTATCCTTTTAAAAAGTTTTTCGTTTAGTGTAATATCATTTGAGAAACGTGTAAGAAGAGGTGATACTGCCTGGGCAACTTCCTGAAGAGGTTTATTAGTCTCTGCACTGTTAAGGTTGAAAAGGAGCGAGGTGATTCTGCCTAGAGTTTGCCCTGCTTTGTCAATCGATGCGATTGTGTTTTCAAAATCAGGCAGTTCATAATTATCTGTAATCATTTTTATTTCTTCTGCGGCAGATTTAATTGACTCTTCAACTGCAGGTTTGAAATGATTTATATTAATAAGATTAAAAGGCGGAGTCCCGAAAGGAGTTTTCCATTCCTGTAGAAGAGGGTTATTCATCTTTTTCGTCATGTTCTGCACCTGCGAATTTCGACGGGTATGGTGTATTCCCTTTTGCGGCAAACCATAATATCCTGTTCAACAGATCATCATCACCTGCATCAACTCCATCGAATTCAGGGAGCATACTTTTTTCTGCAAAATAGCGAGCATTCCCTTTTAATGATATAATCTGGGGATTCATTTCATCGAGCGGAATTTTATTTGGAACAGGCTGGTAAGGGGTTTTATCCGGATTGGTTCCAAAACAATCTGTCATTGGATTCGCAATTGCATCCTGGATATTCATCGGGGGTAAACCCAATATCTGCTCAATGGTCCTGACCATTGAAGGTTGCGTATAATAGGTGTGGATTGTTTTTTTAAATCGTGAGTATGGACTTATTACCAGTGCAACTGTCCTATAAGCGGAAACATGATCCCAGCCACTCTGAGAATCATCCTCAACTACAAATATGACCGTGTTTTCCCAGAACCGGCTTTTTGTAAATGCCTCAACGATTCGCCCGAGGGCATAATCATTATCTGCAATCATTGCCCTTGGTGTTGGAGATCCGGGTCGTATGCCGGCAGTATGATCATTTGGCAAGGCTACTATCATCAGCTCTGGTAGTTTATCACCTTGCATCGAATTGTAGTTATTCAATTCTTTGATTAATGCATCAGCACGCATTGCATCGGAAAATTCATGATTACCAAATGAAGGATAGGTTTGACAAAGTATTCTTTTTACAGGTTCAATGGTAGTGACGTTCGTGAACTCAACTTTTTCTCCGTTTCTATATTTTTTATAAATATCTGCCCATTTAAGTTTATTGTCCAGTTTTGGAACTGACGCTTCACCATATATGCGGACAGACTTACCGTGACTGAGTGCATTATCCCACAGGAATCCGGTTGGAGCATAAACAAGCGCATCGGTCTGAACATGAGGATAACTTCTGAACCAGGCCCTCATGTTTTTTTCAATATAATCAGTGACAATTGAAGCATCGGTCCACTGATGTCCTTCAGCAGAACATTTTCCTGAAACATAGAAATTATCGAGAAGCATAAATTCTTCAGCTAATTTGTGCGTATTCGGGGTGATCTCAGCTCCATAGATGCACAAACCCTGATTTCCATCACCGTGTTTCATATCTCCAAGGACCTGGTCGTAGGTCCTGTTCTCCTTAATAATATAAACCACATGTTTAAACAAGGTGGGTTCACCTATTCTTTCCGGTACAGGTTTTGACTGAACAGATTCCCTGGGTTTTTCCCTGGCACTCATTGCCCTTGAGAGGTTATTAACTGCTATAACTGTATCGGTATAGGCATCGAGATTTTTTTTATCAGGAACAGGGATCACCGATATGGAGGCCATCATATTATGAGAGTTATAAATCAGATTGCTGAAACCGTGATGAATTCCCCAACGGGCACCTTCAGCTTCTAAATTGGAAACATATAGATTGCTTTTATTTGATATAGTTACAGATGAAGGGTAAGCTCCCGTAGGGATGAATCCGACTACTTTGCTTTCAATATTCATTGCCTTTGCATTTACATTTTTTCCAAGTTCAATTACAGCAAGTGCATTATCCATTCCATTTGCAACATAAAGAAACTTACCGTCGGGTGAAAGACAAAGACCATCGGGTGAATCACCGAAATACGGATTTATTTCAGGCTGAAGCCTTACGCTTATTGTTTCAGCGATATCATTTTTCTCTGTATTTATGACAGTTACATTATCACTGTTTGAATTTGTGATATAAACAAAATTCCCGCTCTTATCACTTATTATTCCATTGGGATGGAGTCCAACCACCAGCTCTTTGATAATTTTACCCTTTACCGGATCGATTACTGTAACGCTGCCTTCCCTTGTGGCGCCTCCAGCAGTTTTGTTATTAACCCTTGCGAGTCCCCAGGGAACACCTGCTACCTCTTTGTCATCAGCTTCAGGAGTCCTTCCGGCCCAGTTCGTGACATAAAGTTTTCCGGAAGCCATAGTCAGTCCATAAGGGGCCACGCCAGGTTCTGTTATCCAAATTATGTCACCGGATATAAGGTCCTGTTTTATAACCTTATTGTTACCATTAAGCACAACATACAAGTACTCCTTAGATGATTCTTTTGTTATCAGAATTTCATTGGGAAGGGCCATGGTAGCTTCCGGTGCAGCTTTATATTCAAACTTACGACCGAATTCTGCCTTAGTACCATTCCAGCTGGCTGATACTACAAATGACCGGTCATTTATACCAATTACACTCCAGAATACTTCAGGACCATCTTTGCTAATATGCCAGATAATTCCTGAATATGTGTTCATTCCTCCCCGCAGAAACATCTCTTCACCATTCCTGAGTACAAATTTCACTTTATTGTCTGATGTACTGATGAATACAATACTCTCTCTCTCTTCCACTGCCAGCCATTTTCCATCAGGGGATAATGCAGCATCGAGCGCATGATTTTCAGTGGATATATCACCAAAGGTTACAAGAGTTCCTGCAGGTTGTATGAGCCTGTTGTATGGAAGCTGAAATTGTCGTGAGTTTGGTAAAAGCTGATTTGATACATCCTGCGATTGTGCGCAGATAGTCACAGAGGCAAGAATCGCGACAAAGATATATTTCATATCAACAATATTTTAAAAAGGCTGTCCCATATTGGAACAGCCTTTTAATTATTTTTTTCAGAATGGTAAATCACTTAACTCATCGTTTTCCGGTGGAATATCTTCCAGAGTTGTATGTGACGGAATATTCTGATCCTTTACGTTGGATGATGTTTTTTCTATCTTCCAGGCGTCAAGGTTGGTAAAGTAATTGATTTTACCATCGCGTTCCCATTTGTTGCCTTTAAGGTTGAACCATATCTTAACATCTTCGTTAAGATAAGATTCATTGATAAGATCACACTTATCCTGCAAAAGCTGGAATTTGATGTAGTCAATAAATACTGCAGTTCCCCCGCTTTCTTTCTTTTCAATGACAAATTCACGCTTTTTAAATTTGTCGCTTACCTGATTTACGGGAGAGATATCTATTACCTTTCCTGTGATTTCAAATGCCATTTCAGTTTATTCTTCGTGAATAATAATTTTTTCAATCTTATCGCCCTGACGGATCTTATCAATAACATCCAGACCTTCAAACACTTTTCCGAAACAGGTATGTTGTCTGTCTAGGTGTTTTGTATTTGTACGGCTATGACAGATAAAAAACTGAGATCCGCCTGTGTTTCTTCCTGCATGAGCCATAGAGAGTACTCCTTTGTCGTGGTACTGATTATCGCCAGTTAATTCGCACTTTATTTTATATCCCGGGCCACCTGTACCGACTCTGGGATCGCTCATATCCCTTGAAAGCGGGCAACCTCCCTGGATAACAAAATCCGGAATAACCCTGTGAAAAGCCAGTCCGTTGTAGAACCCTTTTTTCGCAAGAGAGATGAAGTTCTCCACAGTATCAGGAGCGTCAACTTCGTAAAAGCTGACCTTCATGGTACCTTTAGGAGTTTGTATTTCTGCTGTAGGCATGTTATTTTACAATTTCGAGAAGTTCAACTTCGAAAATAAGTGTTGAAAATGGTTTAATTACCTCACCTGCTCCAGTAGCTCCATAAGCTATTGATGCAGGAAGATAAAGTTTGAACTTGGAACCGACAGGCATCAGTTGTAAAGCTTCGGTCCAACCTGGCATAACACCAGATACAGGAAATGTAGCAGGTTCTTTTCTTTTGACTGACGAATCAAATTCTGTGCCGTCGATGAGAGTTCCTACATAATGAACTTTTACAGTATTCTTAGGGGTTGGTTTTGGCCCAGTACCCATTTTAATTACCTCATACTGCAATCCGGTGGCTGTAGTAGTTACACCTGTTTTTTCTTTATTCTTTGCCAGAAATGCCTCGTTTTGATCAATATAATCTTTAAACTTTACTTTATCAACTTCAGCTTTTTTCGCAGCTTTTGCGGTTTCACGTTTATTGATAAAGGCCATTATATATGAACGAGCGATGTCATCAGCCATCAATGCTTTGCCTTCTTTTCCATCCATCATTGCTTTTGCTACAACCATCGGATCGAGAATAAGACTATCAGTCTTCAGAGCATTATAATTTACGATACCGAAAGCGTAGGACAACGAATCTTCTTTACTTTTAAGGTTTCCACTTTTAAGAGAACTCTTTCCGCAAGAGCCAAGCATTAAAGCTATTACACCAGTCAATACAATTAATCCCTTCATTTTCATACTATACATTTTTAAATTTAAAATTTCCCAAAGATAATACTTTAGGGAAAGCAAAAAAGGCATAGAAAAAATAATTTTCAAATTTTCACAGCCCTGATCATCTGTCTTTTCCCCGGAGGACCAGGAAGCAGAGTAACATCAAAACCGCATTTTATAAGGTTCCTTTTCACTTCACCTTTGGCTGAATAAGTGACCAGAATGCCATTTTTATTTGTCACTGATGAAATCCCTGAAAACAATTCCCTTGTCCACATTTCAGGTTGTTTGTCCGGTCCGAATGCATCAAAATATATAAGATCAAAGCTGCCGGAAGGATCTTCTTTTGTAAAATCTGCTTTAATTTTTTTCAGAGTGAAGTTCTTGCAGATATTCACAAATACATTCCAAGGCGATGAATGAATAAGATGAAAAACCTCTTTGCCATTTTTACCGGCAAATTTATAATGATTCAATGAACTGATGATCTTTGCGTCAAGAGGATATTTTTCAATTGATGTGTAATTGACTTCTCTTGATCCTGATATGCCTGTGATAGCAGTGAGAAGTGCATTTAGCCCTGTACCGAAACCAATTTCAAGAATTGATATGGGATTTGCTTTACAAAATTCGAATCCGTTCTTAATGAATATAAATGTTGATTCCTGTACAGCACCATGGATTGAATGAAAGTGTTCATTTAATTCAGGAACAAAGATGGTATGTGAACCATCGGAGGTTATGATTAGTTCATTCATAAAAAACTTTCATTTTTTTCAGCAATTAAGGATATTTTTTTGAACAACTGAATTAATAACAAACGAATTTTGAAGTATGAAGTTATTTTTTCCTTTTATTACTTTTATCTTTTTCTTCCG
>PLML01000071.1 GCA_003141525.1 Bacteroidales bacterium | reverse complement strand
AAGACATTATCTGGTCAATATATGGGTTGCTGGCAATAACCGGCTTTAGATGGGTATGGTTGATCATATTGTTAAGACGCTACACTGAAATGAAAATTTCAGGTGAGTTTATGAAAGAACATCTTTATCTGGGAGTCCCTTTAATACTTACATCACTTATCAGTGGATCAGCTCAGTATAGTGATGGCGTTATAGTTTCTGCTGTTTACAGGGATCCCGGAATGTTTGCATGGTTCCGATACGGAGCCAAAGAATTTCCTCTTGTCCTGATGCTCGCAAACGGACTAAGCAATGCCATGCTTCCCGAGTTTTCGACACGCGAAAGAATGAAAGAATCTCTCGCAAAAATAAGGGTAAAGTCAAAACGGCTTATGCATTTATTGTTCCCGACTGCAATGGTGATGATGTTGTTTTCGAGATGGATATACCCTCGTATGTTCAATCCCGATTTTCAAAAGAGTGCTGACGTATTCCTTATTTATTCTCTGCTTATCATACCAAGGCTTGTCTTTCCCCAGACAATCATAGTGGGAAGAAAAAAAACAAATGTGACACTAATTGCAGCTATACTGGAACTTGCAGTAAATATACCCTTAAGTCTTTTAATGATTAAATTAGGATACAATATCGTCGGAGTTGCCCTTTCGACCTTTATAGTATATGTAATTGGAAAAGCGTATCTGGTTGGTTACCTGTGGATTAAAATGAAAATCAAGCCTTCAGAGTATATTCCTGTCAGAATTTATATATTCTATTCATTTCTTATAGGCATATTGTTTATCCTGATTGACCACAGAATAATTGATATACATTAAAAAGGTTAAAGGTTAAAGGCAAAAGGTAAAAGGTAAAAGTATTCCGACTTCTGACCATTGATTTCCGGCTTCCAGGTTCTGGCTTCATGTTATAAAAATCTAATTATATTTGTATCTGACGCCGTTAAAAAGATTGAAGACCGGCAGATAGCTTAATCTCATATAACCAATATTATGAAGGTAGTTGAGGTCAAAACAAAACAGGATAAAAAGGAATTTATAGATTTTCCAAAAGAATTATATAAAGCAGACCCATATTGGGTTTGTCAGCTTGATTCTGCTATTGAATCTGTTTTTGATCTGACAAAGAACCACAATTTTAAACATGGTGAAGCAATCCGGTGGATTCTTAAGGATGATAACGATCATACTATTGGAAGAATTGCAGCTTTTATCGATATAGTAAGGTCATCAGCAAACAGGCAGCCTACAGGAGGTATTGGATTTTTTGAGGTCGTTGAAAACAGAGAGGCTGCGTTTATTTTATTTAATACGGCCCTTGAATGGCACATTTTACATGGAATAGAGGCAATGGATGGGCCGATTAATTTTGGTGAAAACGACAATAACTGGGGATTGCTGGTGGAGGGATTCATGCAACAGGGTTTCGGAATGCCATACAATAAAAACTATTACAGATCCTTTTTTGAGGAATTTGGCTTTAAAAACTATTTTGAACAATTCTCATGTCACAGGGAAATAAGAAGTGAAGATAATAAGATAGTTCAGTTTCCTGAACGGATCATGAAAATAGCTGAATGGCTCTCAAGAAGACCAGGTTATACTTTTGAACATTTCGAATTCAGGAATAAAAAAAAATATATAAATGA
This sequence comes from Bacteroidales bacterium, assembly GCA_003141525.1. Lineage (GTDB taxonomy): Bacteria > Bacteroidota > Bacteroidia > Bacteroidales > VadinHA17 > LD21. Next base: position 2,671 of record PLML01000071.1, on the reverse strand, counting down.
CATTGCGGAAATTTACAACCCCACCTGGTCGGTTTTTAAAGAAGATTTTACTCCTCTTGATCCTCTAATTCTGGAAGAGTCGCTTGAAAAGGCAAAATTAATTATAGATGAAAAGCTTATCTGGTTTGCTTATTTCAATCATAAACCAATTGGTTTTTATGTTCTTTTTCCTGATCTTAACCAAATACTTAAGCATTTTAACGGGAAACTGAATCTCTGGAATCTATTGCGCTTCGTATATTATAAAGCCACTCACGAAATGACCAGAATTCGGGCCGTTGTCGGAGGAGTTCATCCCACTTATCAGAACAACGGAGTGGAATCTGCCATATTCCTGCAGCTTTATAACGTGTTCAAGTTGAAACCATGGTATAAAGAGCTGGAGCTATCATGGGTAGGCGATTATAATCCCAAAATGATTGCAATTTATGAAGCTCTTGGTGCAACAAAGGTTAAAACTCATATTACCTACCGTTACATGATAAATGCCAAACTCCCATTCATGAGATTCAAAGACGAAATGTCTTATAAACAAGAATTTAAGACGGGCAGTTCATGATACGATCAATAATTTTTCAATTACTTTTGTATTTTAAAGAATGTTAATTAATTTTGCAAGCCCTTATCAGGGGGAATTTATCAGGATTAATTAGAATAAAAAATATTGACCAATGAAAAATGGTATTCATCCAAGCAACTACAGGTTCGTAGTTTTTCAGGATATGTCAAACGGAACTTCTTTTCTGAGTAAATCAACTGCACCGTCAAGAGAGAACATTAAATGGGAAGATGGGAACGAATATCCTCTTATCAAGCTTGAGATTTCAAATACATCTCATCCTTTCTATACCGGTAAAATGAAACTTGTTGATACAGCAGGTAGGGTTGATAAGTATATGAACCGTTACAAGGATCATATAGGGAAAAAGAAATAACTGTCAGATTATACTGTTTTAAAGTAGGGACATGTCATGGCATGTCCCTACTTTTTTGTTTTTATTTATTCTGTGGCACAATCATTGCAATGATCAATTTCACCCCACTTCTAAAAATATTATGTAAATTTGGCACTTCCGGGAAGAACAAAAGTTAAAAGATAAACGTAAAAGGATAAAAGTAGTAATTACCGCGAACCGTATACCACGTACAGCAAATCGAAAGATAGGAGTATAGTAACAGATGGAAAAGAAATTCAGGAAACCTGTCAATGAAATATTACTTCCGGATATTCTTGATGGAGACGGAGATATAATACCTATAATTGCCGACGGAGACGATGGTGAGCTTGAGGATGTAGTGGTTCCGGAGGCTATTCCTATACTTTCACTAAGGAATACAGTACTTTTCCCCGGTGTGGTTCTTCCAATTTCCATTGGTCGTCCAAAATCTATCCAGTTAATTAAAGATGCCTACCGTAACAATAAGATAGTAGGTACTGTGGCGCAAAAAGATCCTGATATTGAAAATCCCGAGTTTCAGGACCTTCACACAGTTGGAACGATTGGTCAGATAGTTAAGCTTCTTGAGATGCCCGATGGATCGACTACCGCAATTATCCAGGGAAGGAAAAGAATGATTTTGCAGGAGCTGATTTCCGACGATCCCTACTTTATTGCAAAGGTGAAGACAATACCTGAAATGAAACCGGAAATCCTGAGCAAAGATTTTGATGCAATTGTTGGTTCCCTGAAAGATTTGTCGCTTAAGATTATAAAAATCAATCCCAATATAAGCCCGGAAGCCTCCTTTGCAATTAAAAATATTGAGAATAATACATACCTTATAAATTTCATCTGTTCCAATACTGATATAAAAGTTCAGGATAAGCAAAAGCTTCTGGAAATGAACAGCTTGCGAGACAGAGGTTTTATGTTGCTTGAATTCCTCGTTCAGGAAATCCAGGTGCTGGAACTTAAGAATGAATTGCAGTCAAAGGTAAAGAGTGACCTTGATCAGCAGCAAAGGGAATTTCTGCTCCATCAGCAGATGAAGACCATCCAGAATGAGCTGGGGGGGAATCCTATTGAAAAAGAGATTGAGGAATATACCAAAAAAGCGGAGACCAAAAAGTGGAATATTGAAGTTAAGAAAGTATTCAATAAAGAACTCGATAAACTGCATCGTCTGAATCCTGCGGCAGCTGAATATTCAGTCCAGGTAAACTATATTCAAACTCTGCTTGATCTGCCCTGGGATTTTTATACCGCGGATAATCTCGATCTTACAAATGCCCGGCACGTTCTTGATTCGGATCATTTTGGTCTGGATGAGGTTAAGGAAAGGATCCTTGAACATCTGGCAGTTCTTAAACTTAAAGGTGATCTGAAATCGCCAATTCTTTGCCTTTATGGTCCTCCGGGAGTCGGAAAGACTTCTCTTGGAAGGTCTGTTGCCAAAGCACTAAACAGAAAGTATGTCAGAATGTCACTTGGTGGATTACATGATGAAGCAGAGATAAGAGGCCACAGAAAAACTTACATCGGAGCGATGCCCGGGAGAATAGTCCAGAATATAAAAAGAGCCGGTTCCTCAAATCCTGTTTTTATTCTTGATGAAATTGACAAAGTAGGGCAGGATTTTAGAGGAGATCCCTCTTCCGCGCTGCTGGAGGTACTTGATTCGGAACAGAACAGTACCTTCTTTGACAATTTCCTTGAAATGGAATATGATC
>PLML01000032.1 GCA_003141525.1 Bacteroidales bacterium | reverse complement strand
ATGTTTTTTCATAAATGATGCTATGTCTTTGGCTATAGACCCCTTGTAAAATTCATATCTTCCCCCTTTTACAATTTTCTCAAGGGTGTTTGCTAACAGAGGGTTTTTGAAGATTTCACCTTTTGCCGGAGTCTTTCCATGAGGCATATAAACCTCTTTTATATTCGGATATTCTTTTAAGATATCAGTCCCTTGTTTGAGGGCAAATGCAATAACCTCAGTAACGGGGAATCCCTCTCTTGCATATGCAATAGCCGGTTGAAGGATATCCTTCATAGGTAGACGGCCGAACATATCATGCATTTCAAACCATCCGTCAACACATCCGGGAACTGAAACAGGCAGAGGACCATACGATGGAATAAATTCATATCCGTTTTCCTTAAAATATGCAAGTTTAAGAGAACGTGGAGATCTTCCGCTTCCGTTCAATCCGTATAATTTCCCTTTATCAGCACTCCATATTATTGCAAATAGATCTCCTCCGATACCGGCTCCGGTAGGTTCCATAACTCCCAGAACTGCATCAGCTGCTATTGCAGCATCAATAGCTGTGCCCCCTTTTTTAAGAATATCCAGCGCAACCTGGGTTGCCAGAGGCTGACTTGTTGCAGCCATTCCGTTGCGTGCTATAACCTCTGACCTTGTGGCAAAATCGTGCCCGGTTATCCTATCCTGCGAAAATGCAGAAGCCGTTATCAGTATGGAAATAATAATTAATGCAATTCTTCTCATTACAAAATCATTTAATAATACAAAGGTAAAAAACCGAACGTACTATTTTGCCATTGCAAGGGCTTTTAATTCAGAGGGCATTTTCTCGATTGCATATCGTAATGATATCCTGGGCAAGGATACTGCCGAAGCACGCTTTACCCAGAGGCTCATATTGTTTGCTTACATTATATGACCAGTTGCAGGCTACAAATGATTCTTCCATATAACCTGACTTCCATAATTCATTACATAGAAAGAAAATATGTTGCTTGGTTTTATCTTCAATGATTTTGTTTTTACCACGAATGTACACAAAGGTTTACACTAAGGCCACTAAGGAATTAAATATCTGATTTTTTAATAATTTAGCGATTTATTAATAAATAGGTTATCAATGAAGGAATTTGAAGATTTTAAATATTTTGTAGAACAGTTTGATGATATAAGGGTATTGAAGTATAAACTTCCCGGGTTCGAATCGCTGACCCTTCAGCAAAAAATATTCACATATTATCTGAGCCAGGCAGCTCTTTCGGGAAGGGATATTCTATGGGATCAGAATTTCAGATTTAATTTACAGATCAGGAAGATCCTTGAAGCCATTTTGGAATCCTATTCCGGAGATAAAACCTCAGATGAATACAAATCTTTTCTGGTTTATGCAAAGAGGGTGTTTTTTGCAAATGGAATTCATCATCATAATTCGAATGACAAATTAAGACCGGGTTTTACAGAAAGTTATTTTGAGAAACTGATAAAGAGAATTGACAAACATAAACTTCCTCTTAAAAAAGGGCAAACTAAGGATGAGCTGATTTCACAACTTTCACCGATTATTTTTGATGAGGAGCTTTTTGGACGAAAAGTTGAAAGGAGGGAAGGTGCTGACATGATTGCAGAATCAGCTATAAACCTGTATGAAGAGGTGAATCAGAAAGAAGTTGAAGCTTTCTATTCAGGTAAAATTGATCCAACAGACCCTTGCCCTGTTTCAGCGGGACTTAATTCAAAAGTTGCAAAGAAAGATGGTAAAATTATTGAAGAAGTTTATAAATCAGGAGGTCTCTATGGCGCGGCAATTGATCAGATAATAATGTGGCTTGAAAAAGCAATAATTTTCGCAGAATCAGAAATGCAGTGGAAAGAGTTACAACTTCTCATTGACTTCTACAAGTCAGGGGATCTTAAAAAATGGGATGACTTTAATGTGCTTTGGGCACAGGACGGTGAAGCTTATGTGGATTATAATAATGGTTTTATAGAAACATACTCTGACCCATTGGGAAGGAAGGCAACATGGGAAGCAATTGTCAATTATAAGGATATTGAAGCCACTCTTCGAACTAAGATCATTACTGCCAATGCACAGTGGTTTGAGGACAATTCTCCGATTCACCCTCAATACAGGAAAGAAAAAGTGAAAGGGGTAGCCGCACAGGTTATTAATATTGCGATGCTGGGAGGCGATTGTTATCCTGTTTCACCTCTTGGAATTAATCTCCCCAATGCTAACTGGATCAGGAAAGATGTTGGATCGAAATCAGTTACTCTGGCAAATATCACCAATGCATATGATATCACTTCGCAGGGGAATGGTTTCCTTGAAGAATTTGCAGCTGATCGATCTGAAGTTGAACGGATTAAAAAGTACGGGTCATTAGCTGATGCTTTACATACTGATCTCCACGAGTGTGTGGGTCATGCAAGCGGAAAGCTGGCAGAAGGCACTGACCCCAACGCCCTTAAGAACTATGCTTCTCCTCTTGAAGAGGTACGCGCAGATCTTTTTGCCCTGTATTATATGATGGATAAGAAAATAATAGAACTTGGTCTGCTCCCCGGAGAGGATGCTGCGAAAGCTTCATACAATGCTTATTTACGGAACGGTTTGCTGACTCAGATTGTAAAGATAAAACCCGGAAAAGATATTGAAGAGGCACATATGCGAAACAGGTCTGCCATTTCTCATTGGGTCTTTGAGAAAGGCAAACAGGGGAATATTGTTGAATTATTCAAACGAAACGGGAAAAGTTATGTCAGAATCAACGATTATTCCGGACTCAGGCAGTTGTTTGGGGAGTTACTTAAAGAGATTCAACGAGTTAAGTCTGAGGGTGATTATGAAGCAGGGAAGAGGATAATAGAAAATTTCGGAGTAAAAGTTGATCCGCATCTTCATGCTGAGATTCTGGAACGCTATGAAAACCTTAACCTGGCACCATATACAGGCTTTGTAAACCCTGACCTGTTGCCTGTTTATAATACAAAAGGTGAAATAACAGATGTAAAAGTCGAATACGTAAATGATTACCTGGCTCAAATGCTGAAATACGGGAAAAATTATTCATTTCTGTAATATTTGGCGCCCCATCCACTCCGAAGTGCAAAGCTGGCTGATGAGAGAACCCCCTCTGCTGCTTCGCAGCATCTCCCCCAGGGGGGAGAAAATTCTGTGATTTTTATGATTATTATACTAAAACAGTAGGATTTTTTCCCACTCACAGGGGGAATACAAGGGGGTTAATATCTCCCTTAGAATAATCTTATTTCATATTCTTCCAGAACTTCTCTTCCGATCTTTGCATCTCTCTGCTTTTTTTATTCTCAAGAAGGGCATAAAAAACTATTCCTATTGTTCCAAAGATCAATAGACCAAGAAGAAGGTATTTAATGATGCCTGACACATCTGACTGACCATACATTGCCAGATTGGATGCCTGATCAGAAGCGCCGGCTGATTCAATGATTTTTGATCCGACATTTATACCGAAAATATTTTTCATAAAGAAGAGTAAGAAGAATGTCAGCAAACCCGATGCAACAGGAGAAATAATCCACGCAAGACCAATTTCCCCAAGTATTCTGAAATTAATATTCCTGGCACCTTTATACAAGCCAATTCCAAGAATACATCCGACAATCACCTGTGAACTGGAAACGGGAACCATTGGAATGGGAGGGAGGCCTGTTTTTATAATTAAATTGGAAAGACCGGTTGATGAAAAGATAAACAGAACCAGCGATTGAGCCAGAACGACTACCAGAGCAGCTTCTGATGAAAGTTCCAGAATGTTATTTCCAATAGTTTCCATGACTTTCCAGGAATATGTAATAATTCCTGATGCGACAGCAAGTCCGCCCAGTAAAAACAACTGTTGACTTGAGTTAAGTGCAAAAATCCAAAGATTGAGATCTTTAAGGTGGAAGGCCGGAACAAAAACTCCCATCACGTTGGCAATGTTGTTGGCGCCAAGGCTGTAGGCTCCGAATGCTCCAACCACTATTAGTCCGGTTTTTATATAGGATTCAAACCTAATGAGATGGATCTTTGTTGATTTCTTGAATCTCTTCACAAGGATGTACAAAAGAATGGCAAATACTGCTCCGATTATGGGACCTGCGATCCATGAGATCACTATCTTCTCTAAAGTTGAGCTGTCAGTATGGTTTCCAGTAAAATAGTTCCAACCTATTATTGCACCAACAATTGCCTGGGTAGTGGATATTGGAAGTGCAAACTTTGTCATCATGTAAATGGTAATGGCAGCAGCAAGCGCAAGAGTGAATGATCCTCCGATTGCATTAACCGCACCAAGTTTGCCAAGTGTATGTGATGTCCCTGAACCCTGAATAACAGCACCAAGAATAAAAAATACTGAGGCAATTATTGCAGCTTTCCTGAATGTCACCATCTTTGAACCTACGGCAGAACCAAATATATGAGAGGCATCATTTGCACCGAGAGACCATCCCAGAAAGAGACCGCTTGTCAGGAAGAAGAGTATCATTGTTTAAATAATTTAAACATTTGAATTGATTTTAATCGGTTTATCATATGTTGCTGGTTACTTGTTGCTTGCAGGTAGTTCTCCCTTTTATCTTAACATTGAACATTGAACATTGAACATTGAACATTGAACTGTTGACCAAAACCAAGCACCCAGCACCAATCACAAAGGTTACATTACAATCTTAATGGCCATTCCTGAGAGCAGATCCGCTGCCTTCTGGGCCAGATCGGAAATGTTTTCAATATGATGTATTATATATCTTAAATGTGCCTTATGTGCAAGGTCTATCTCGTTCGTCTCCTGGAAAATAATCTTTTTAATGCTTAATGAAAGCTTATCGGTCTCACTTTCAAAATAATATACCTTTAGCAGTTTCTCCCTTACCGTATATGGTGCTTTGAAATAAGCCCTTGCAGCAGGTATTAGTTCTTCTGCCGCATTTATTGAAGTTTCTGTAAGACTAATAAGGTTTTTGTTAAGTGAAGAAGGAATTTCAGGCAATTCAATGTTAATTTCATTTAGCGAGCTCTTAAGAGCATCGATAATTTCGTCGAGTTCATCGATAAGTGTACTGACTTCAGATCTGTGCTGCGGTAAAATTGAATGAGTAATCATCTCATTTTCAATTTCCCGTTGAAGCCTGTCAGCATTGTTTTCAAGATTATCGACTTTCTGAAGATGTCTGTTGAAAGCATCCGTATCTTTATCCAGGTAAGCCTTTATACCTTCTCTGAAAACCAGAAGCCCGAGATCTATATCATCAAAAAATTCATCGATCTTGATTATCAGATTCTTAGTCGTTCTTGTAAAGACGGGCATTTGGTATGTTTATTAGGTTATTAAGACAAATATATAGAAAAAGCTTTTAACTCCAATAAGGTTCGAAGGTTACTTGTTGCCTGTTCAAAAAGGCACAACGGCGCAACGGTACANNCCATTAACCGCAAAGGTCACAAAGGTTTTATGCAAGGATCGCAAATAGGCTATGTAGTAAAAGGACGGATCGTTAAAAAAAATGTTGTATGGCTGATTTTAGGCACTATCGAGGATTAGCGCAGGCATGATGGACATTTTTAGCAGTAAAAATTTCATAGATTTGATAGGATTAACTCATTTCCCTGTTTCTCTTTATAAAATCTTTATATTATTTTGAATAAACTTTATACATTCCTAACGGACTTTAATTAATTTTGCGCGATTTATTTTCTGTATAGTTCAAATGGTAAAAGACTTCAGTTGAATAAACGAGTTAAGGGATTATGAAGAGGACACACATGGAGAAATCTGCTGAAGTATTTTCGTTTAATGAAAAACTAAAAAATACTTTTATTGGAAAGGCCAAAGCCCTTCAGGACAAAAGAATATTTCATAAATTAACTTTAGTTGCATTTTTTGCCTGGATCGGTCTTGGGGCAGATGGAATATCATCATCCTGCTACGGTCCGGAAGAAGCATTCAGGAATTTGCAAGGACATGCAGCTTTAGCAATTTTTGTAGCTCTTGGGACCGTATTCACTATTGTTATTATAAGTTCGAGTTACAACCAGATAGTGCGCCTGTTCCCGCATGGTGGAGGTGGATATCTGGTCGGAAGTAAATTATTGTCGCCTACAACCGGAATGATATCCGGTTCAGCTCTTATAATAGACTATGTACTTACAATAACACTTTCCGTATCGAGTGGGGCAGATGCTATTTTTAGCTATTTTCCTGTCGGATTCCAACCCTACAAACTGCCTTTTGCCTTAATGGGGGTCTGTTTCCTGATTCTGTTAAACCTTAGAGGGGTGAAAGAATCGGTAGTTTCTCTGACTCCGATATTTGTAGTATTCATCACTACTCACGTAATTGCCATTTTATATGGGATTTTAATTCATTCTTCCAATTTTGCTGCTGTTGCCAGTCAGACAACAAATCAAATCCATTCAACTGTAAATCAATTTGGTTTTTTTGCCACATTCTTTATAATTCTCCGGGCATACAGCATGGGTGCAGGAACCTATACAGGAATTGAAGCCGTAAGTAACGGTATGCCAATTTTACGCGAACCTAAAGTAGCAACTGCCCGGAAAACCATGTTTTTGATGACAATTTCGTTATCATTTATGGTTTTGGGTCTTATGATTTGTTACATGTTATTTAACGTACAACTTAATACTCATAAAACTTTAAATGCGGTATTATTTGAAAACCTGACAATCGGGTGGGGACCCTTCTGGTCCAGAAGTTTTGTTCTGATCACTCTGATATCGGAAGCGGCATTGCTGTTTGTTGCTGCACAAACAGGATTTATAGATGGGCCAAGAATTATGGCAAATATGGCAATCGATCATTGGTTCCCAAAAAGATTTGCTTCCCTTAGCGATCGCCTTGTAACAATGAACGGAGTTTTGTTAATGGGTACCGGATCTCTTATTATAATGGCTATATCCAAAGGTTCAGTTGCATTACTGGTAGTTCTCTATAGTATAAACGTGTTCATTACGTTTACAATCTCTCAGGTAGGAATGGTAAAGCATTGGTGGCAGATGAGAGATAAAAAGTTTCCATGGAAACGTAAATTAGCAATAAACGGAATAGGCCTGGTACTTACATCTTTTATACTGATCTCCGTAATCATTATTAAATTTGGACAAGGAGGCTGGGTAACTCTTATTATTACAGGTTTCCTAATCTTATTAGCTGTTAATATTAAGCGACATTATTTTAAAACTGCAGTAAAACTTCAGAAGCTTAGATTAAAAGCTTTCAAGGAAATTGAAAACTTAATCGGGCAGCGTCCGTGTGAAGATATGAGGCTGAAAAAGGTCAGTTTTAACAAGGAAGGCAAAACAGCAATTATATTAGTAAGTGGTTTTGGAGGCACGGGATTATATACATTTTTACGAANNTTTTAAAAAACAGGTAAAAGAGGATGGTGAAAAGTATGTTACAGTTGCCAATCAGTTTGGTTTGTATGGAAAAAGTCTCTGGACAATCGGAACGGACCCCGTAAATGAAATATACCGCATTGTGAAAAGATTAAGACCCAGACTATCGGGTGCAGCTTTCTTTGGAGGTCAGCTTGTGTTTTCGAAGACATTTTACCTATCCAAATTGTTGCATAACCATACTATCTTTTCAATTCAGAAGAGATTCTTCAAATTTGGTATACCCATTGTTATCTTCCCTATAAAGATTGAATAATCTCTCCTGATTCCCGATCGTTTTTCCCCTGGTGACACGTAGTGAATGGTTGCGACCATTCACTACACATTACCATTCCTCACCATTCATGATTCCATATTTATAAAATCTTTATGGATTAAATATTTGTTTTTATAAAACCCTTACAAGTTCTGTCGCAATTTTGTATCGTAACAAATTTTATAAGAATGACTGGTCTTTTACTTATATTAAAGCTATTAGGTGGTTTAATTCTTCTCTTCATACTCGGAGGCATAGTTGGTCATCTTTTTAAATTAGACAAATATTATGAAGATATTCACAATATAAAAACGAAAATATTAAAAGGTGCGGAAATGAAGATGATCAAAATTATGGCAATTAAATAATAAATAATAAAATACAGTGAGAAACTTTTTTATAGCAACATTTTTGCTGATAACATCAGCATCATTTGCTCAGGCAGACAGCA
>PLML01000171.1 GCA_003141525.1 Bacteroidales bacterium | reverse complement strand
CTATACGATCCTGAAAGGTATCGCCCAGAGCAACAATCTTGAGATTTGGTCCGGCACTCAGAAAGTTAATTGCTGCACCGGTTCCGCGACCACCGCAGCCAATAACTCCGGCTTTAATAACGGGTCCGTCAGGAGCCTGATCAAGCATAGTCGGAATTGGAACGACCTTTTTTGTTTCCCGGGCACAGCTGGTTATGATAGAAGGAACAATTACACCTGCTACTCCTACTGTTGCTGCTTTACCAAGAAAATTACGCCTTGAAATACTTGAATTTTTCATATTAAATATAGTTTAGATTATTCTGAATGCCAATTTACAACTTTCCGGTCTTATTATCAAATTCACATACTACCTANNAAACAGTCGGAGTACCACCAGATACTTTTCGGCATCTGCGGGTCGGTTTTCAACCACAACTCTGTTCTTGTATAATCCCTGGCAGCGCTCCTTAATGCTGAAGCTGTACTTTGAAATGAACCACCGCGTAAAACATGCTCAGTTCCTTGCTGCGGACCCTTCGGATCTTTGACAATTCCTTCAGGATATCGTGAATATGCATCCGGTTGATACCAGTCGGAACAGAACTCAGCCACGTTCCCGGCCATATTCCTTAATCCGAATGGGTTGGGCTTTACCCGGTCGGGAGGTTGTGTTTTTGTTGGGCTATTGCCTTTGAATATTACATAAGTATTAATAACTGTTGTATCGTTTTCCGATAGTTTTGATTTTAATCCGGTTTTCTCAAATTTCTTTGGGTCGCCCGGGAAAAAATAGGGGCCTGTTGAACCTCCCCTGCAGGCATATTCCCACTCTGCTTCTGTAGGAAGTCGATAACTCTTGCCTGTAACTTTACTTAACCATTTACAATAGGTTTCTGCTGCATGAAAAGAAAAAGAAATGGCAGGTCTCTTACCCAGTCCCCACCCCTGGTCGGGTTGTCCGTATGGAGGAGTAGCTCCGGAAATTGCATCAGTTTCTGCTGCCTTCCTGGTTCTCAACCCTTCCGTATCTGTGGACCTNNCCGATCCTGAATCTTCCACCGGGGATAGCTACCATATTAAACGAGATTGCTGATTTCGGTATGCGCTCTGTGAAGTTTTTAAAGTCGTTAACCTTTGCAGGTTCAGCAAAGATCACTTTAGGTGCAGATGAGGTGTTTCCAAATGTAGAATTACTTCCATGGGTATATCCCTCTATAAAATGCCCTGCATTAAGATGACAGTTAATGCAATGAAGTTCGTCTGTTTTCTTTGTCTGGGTATAATATAAGTGTGCATCCTCTCCCGCCTTTGAAAGTTTTCCGGGGAAAAGATTCTCATGGCATTTAATACAGCTGCTTTCATAAACATACCCTCGTGCAGCTTCAAGACGTCCTTTGTCAGCCCAGTTAAATGAAGCTGAGTCTTTAGTCCATTTGCTCCAGATATCCCTTAAGCCTGTCTTTCCTTTTGCCCAGAGATACCCTTTGCCTTTCGGAGGCAGATGGCAATCAACGCAGGCAATTCTGTATCCCGACCGTGTATCATAATGCAAAGATTTTTTCCACGATCCGTCTGCCATTGGATGAATATGACATGAGACACAATAATTGTTAGTTGATGTCATATGTAAAGCCTTTCCCCCGCCAATGATAAGTAATGCTCCGACAATCAGCCCGGGGAAAAACCATAGAAGAAATCGTTTCATAATTTAAAATTTGCGGAGTTCAAGATAAAAATTTATCTAACATGCGATGCATGTATTATTCATTTTCACTAAAAATATATTTGAGTATTTTTGCAACCAAATTCCAACTCCATGAAAAGAATACTAATTATTATTATAGGCCTTACTCTTAATCTCTCACTTTTTTCACATCCCTGGAAACCAAGTCATTATGTGATAATCGACACTGATGGTGGTATTGATGACTTAAGAGCTATTACTATGCTTCTTGCCTCTCCCGATGTAAGGGTTATGGCAATAACTGTTTCCCCTGGGGCTCTCAGTACAGAAAATGCATATATTAAGGTAAAAAGCCTGCTTAATTCTTCCGACGTTGAACTATTTGTGGCTGAAATTATTAAGAAATACGGAATGGATGAATGGACATCGTCAGTAATTACCAATGAATTGCGTGGTCATCTTGGAGTTTTTTCAATTGTCGGGGTCAAAATGGGAATAAGGGCAAGAGAATATTTCGATACAGGTGTTGACGAATTCAGCACAATCTCATTTGCGGGGTCAGATCCTCCGCTTAGTTGCATAAATGATGGCTTGCAGGTCAGTGCCGGATCAACACCCGATCATGGATTACTGACAGTAAGAAACGATATACCGACAACTCCATCAGCTGAATTCACCTATATGAACCGGAAAATCCGACTGACACTAAAACCGGAAATTGAAGAGAAGATCAGACCCGAGCTAAAAGAGATAAATTTTGTTGATGGCCTCGACAGTAATATTTACTGGGAACTGGTAAGAAAGAACTCTATTAAGTACTGGCATGATCTTGACAGACACGATATCTTTCTGATTGAGATAGTTGAGTAACTAAGGGAAGCCGGCAGACATGATTTCAATAAAATTTTTCCTCCAGCACAAAAAATATTTTGCTTCTGCTTTTCTGTATTCCTGCTTCAGTCTTATTTTCAGCACATGGGTGACATACATTCCTCATATTGCTGAGAAAATTGGGATTACTGAAGGCAGAATAGGCAAAGCAATCTTTTTTATTGCCCTGGGCGCATTTTTCATGATCCGCATTTGCAGGCATTTAATCGACAGGGTAGGTGTTGGCAGGTACACTTATTTCGCACTGTTAATATATTGTATTTGCTTTTTTGGCCCTTTTTTAGCGTATAATTATGTCTCCCTTTGTGTAAGCCTGTTCATCTTTGGGATGGCAGGTTCGTCCTATGCAATTTCGTTAAACTCATTAACGGCAACCATTGAAAAGCAGGATGGTGTATACATCATGTCGGGGAGCCATGGGTTTTGGAGTCTTGGCGGAATGATTGGCTCGGCAACAGGGAGTTTCATTGCTGCTGCAGTGCATAATCCAGTTATTCATATCACTGTTCTTGTCCTCATAATACAAATCATTCAAGCCAGATTAAAGTCACAGTATTTTTTCAGGAAAGGGGAACAGCCCTTACAGGAAAAACATAAACATAATAAAATAATGCCGCTTGTTGTTATAGCTCTGGTTGGGCTTGTTGTAATGGTGTCTGAAGGTGCCATTGCAGACTGGAGTGCTCTGTATCTGAAAAAGATAATACTTCTGAATATTAGATATATAGGGTTCGGCTATTCAGCATTCTCGCTTGCAATGATGATTGGGCGTTTTACCGGTGATTCGTTAAGTAAAAAGCTTGGCTCATGGCAATTGATAACCTGGTCAAGCCTAATCGCTATTACAGGCTTTTCACTGGTCCTGATTCTAAACCCGATCTTTACAATTCCAGGTTTTTTTGTAATCGGACTTGGCTTTTCTGTTATAGTTCCGGAGGTATATCGGCTGGCTTCAAACGTCGATGGAGTAAAAACAGCCGATGGTGTCTCATTTATTGCTGCCACTACCAATATTGGTTTT
>PLML01000035.1 GCA_003141525.1 Bacteroidales bacterium | reverse complement strand
CATCGGGTGTAAGAGCAGGAGTACAAAAAGAATAGAGCGGGTTATTATAGGTAAAAGGCTTTATATTTGTCCATTTCCCATCGATTAATTCTGCAGAATAAATACCCAGTTTATTTGTTGTATCAATAATGTTTCTCATCGAATTTTCAATGGAATTATTCCTGGAATAGTAGATGATATTCCCATTTTCATTGAAAGTAGCCGGTCCGTCATTAAAAGCAGTTGTAATTTCCTTGGCCAGTATTTCTGGATGGGTCCATCCTGAACTGCCTTTTTTAGTCACAAAGAATATTTTGAAAAGCCTGTTTTGATTATTCTTATAACTTATTAGGGAATTGCCGCTCTGGTCTGAACAAAATACAATTCCTCCTTTATAAAATACCGGGGAAAATTCATTGTATATCCTGGAACTGAATGGCGTCGGTTTTACAATATAACTATCAGACTGAGCAACCGATTCAGTCATAAGAGAAAATGATGCAAATATTATTAAACAAAAGTTTTTGCTCATAAAATTAGTCCGTCAGAACTGTCTTGGTCCTATTACCTTTCGTTCAAATTTAAATATATAGTTTAAAACGATCTCATGCGAGCCATTCAAATATTTTCCAATATTGCTAAAATCATAATCATAGGAATATGCCATTCTGATTTGATAATTGAGCTGACACTGAAGCATGCCGACCAGTATATCTTTGTTCCGGTAACCAATACCCATCCAGATCCTGTCTTTTAAACTGATCTGTGCATTATAATCGATCTGGATAGCATTATTTGGATGATATTTTAATAAGATGGAGGGGAGAAATTTAACCTGGGGACTTATGCCCACTTCATAACCTGTTGTAAAAAAATAATTACTCCCGGAGAAATTATTATCAATTTTGTATTTTCTTGTGTTTTTGTCCAGTTCATAACTCAGGAACAGGGGCATGGAAATGCCAATAAAGTACTTTTTTGTATAATAATATGTACCGAAACTAAAAGTTGGTAAAACTGCTGATGTAGGATTATTCATCAGTTGTATATCATTGGCATCGGCTGCAACCAGCTCATTCCATGCAGTATTATATATATTGACACCAAAACCTAATCCCAGTGCCAATTTACCTTCCTGTAGTTCCATCCTGTATGCATAATTCCCAAGAAAACTGGTTTCTTTAAATATACCAATACTGTTATTCTCAACCAGTAATCCAAGCCCCACTCTATCATTAAAAACAGGTGTATGAACGGACAAAATATAGCTTTTTGGAGCATCATTAAATCCAACCCACTGATCCCGATACGAAGCTGTTAAACTCAGTGCATCCTGGCAACCTGCAAAAGCAGGATTTATAGCAAGGGCATTTACAACATAATGATCCGATAACGGAAACATCTGTCCCAACATCTGCAATGGGAATGATACTGCCAATATGCTAAAAATGATCCGGTTCATTTACCTTATAATTAAAACAGATCCCTTTTTTATTTTACCATTTTCAAATTTCAATATGTAGAAATAGGTGTCAGCCGGAAGTTCCGCACCTTTATTATTTCGACCGTCCCAATCATTTAAATAATTGGTTTTTGTATATTCTTCATTGCCCCACCGGTTAAAGATGATCAGCTCCACATTACCGGTGAATTCACTTATCTTGAAATAATCATTATTACCATCACCATTTGGAGTGATTACTGAGGGTACAAACACATCATGAACGGTAATTTTAACTTCCGCAGTGTCCTCACAATTGCCATTCAGCACTTTCCATAGAAATTTATTTACCCCTGTTGATAATTCAGTTACCCTGGTTGTTGGAGAATGAATATCACTAATGTGACCTGAACCTGAAATTAAAGACCATTCACCAGTTTCGGATGCAGACAATTCTGCATTCATAAGTGTTTCAAAGTTAAATTTCAGATCCTGGTCCGGCCCTGCAACTGCAATCGGAGTCTCATTAACAATTATAGACTGTGTGGCGGTATTGACACAACCATTGGCATTGGCAACAGTAAGAGTATAGAGCCCTGCCATATCTAAGGTGGCACTGTCCGATACTGATGGATTTTGTATTAATGAGGTGAAATCGTCCGGACCTGTCCAGTAATAGATCGTCATTCCTGCCGGTCCTCCAGTCAGGTTGAGGGCAGTACCTGCACAAACCGGACCGTTACTACTTGCTGTAGTTAACGGCAAAGCATTTACTGTTACAACTGTGGCTACAGATGGGGCACTCTGACATCCGCTTGCATTGGATACCTGAACTGTATAACTTCCGGAAGTGGTAATATTTACACTTTGTGTAGTTGCTCCATTTGACCATAAGTTACCTGTTCCTGCACTTGATGTTAAGGTTACACTATCACCATCACAGAAAGTTGATTGTCCACTAACTTTAATTGTAGGGGTCACCGGTAAATCATTTACGGTAACTACCGTTGCTGCTGATGCTGCACTTTGACATCCGCTTGCACTAGTTACTTGAACTGTATAACTACCTGCTGTGGTAATATTTATACCTTGTGTAGTTGTCCCATTTGACCATAAGTAAATTGTTCCTGCATTTGAGGTTAAAGTTACACTACTACCATCACAAAACGTTGTTGGTCCTCCTGCCGTAATAGTTGGTGTTGCCGGTAGGGGATTAACAGTTTCTGCAACTTGTCGATTAACAGTAGTAAATCCGTCAGAAACGGCAACATAATAAGTTGTATTAACAACTGGATTAGCAATCGGGTCAGCAATAGGCGATGTAAAACCAGAAGGTGTCGAAGTCCAGGTATAAGTATAAGAGCCTGAACCACCAAATGCTAAAGCATGTAATTGTATGCTAGTACCTGCACAGATTGTTCCTGGGTTAGCTGTAGGAGCCGAATTTAATGGAACTCCACTTATTGTTATTGTTACTTCATCCGTGTTAGAGCAAGATGTAGTCAATGAAGTAGCCGTTAATGCAAAGACTGTGGTTGTATCCAAATTTACAGTTGTCGGGTCTTTTATTGAAGCATTTATAAGTTTTGAAGAGGGGGACCAGCTATAGGCAAACGGACCTGAACCTGTTACTGTTGCATTAATTGTTGTACTTGTTCCATTCGGAATAGATTTATCTGTTCCGGCATTTACAACTGGCAATGCATTTACATTTAATATGGTCGCTGCTGAGACAACACTCTGACATCCATTTGCATTCTTCACTCTTAATGTATAATTTCCTGCTGTTGAAATGTTTACACTTTGCATAGTTGCCCCATTTGACCATAAGTAAGTCGCTTCCGGACTTGAGGTTAAGGTTACACTACCACCGGCACAAAAAGTTGTTGGACCACTGGCTGTAATAGTTGGTGTTACGGGTAAAGCATTTACTGTAACAACTGTTACAGCTGATGCTGCACTGTGACATCCGCTTGCATTGGTTACTTGTACTGAATAACTATTTGATGTAGTAACATTTATACTCCGTGTTATTGCTCCATTTGACCACAAGTAAGTAATTCCCGGACTTGAAGTCAGGTTTACACTTCCACCCGTACAGAAAGTTGTTGGTCCATCGGCAGTAATTGTCGGAGCTCCTATTGTACAGGTAGATTGAAAGAAAGGATATATCGGATCATTTATGATATCTGTCATATCCCCATAGCTACAGTTCGAATGTGGATATCGGGTTGTAATTGGCGCTGTGCAATTGAGCGCAGGGAAATTCGACTTATGATTGGTTATTCCGGTTGGCAAAATATTTCCGCCAATAAATACCTTTTCAGGATTATTATTGCTTATAAAAGAGCCATTATTAGGTGAAATGATTTTAATAATGTCACCTGTGACAATAATATAGTTGTTTGTTATTATATTAGAAAACGCACCTATTGTAAGATTTCCCCTGACAATAAGAATTCCATTGCCGTTTATTGTTAAATTTGTTAAAAGTCCAAGAGTCAAATCTCCGTATATTACAAGAGTGTCATTAATTATTAAATTACTGGGAAGAATAGAAAATGAGAGAGAACCATTTAAAGTAATATAACCATTAATTGTAATATCGTATCCAAGAATATTAGTTTTGGGGGACGACCATGTCGGGCTCCAGCTTGTAGGTGTTGTCCAGTAACCGGTATAATTATTCTTGCTTACATGAGACTGTGAAAATACTGCCTGGACTGAGAGCCAAAATATCCATAGCAAAAAAATAATCCGCTTTATTTGTACAATCATTCTGTACAACTATCTTGCCTGTCAGATAAATATTTTGCAAGATAAGAACTTTCACGAGATTAGTGCAAAATATTTTTTACTATGTACAATCAATGAATGAGATATTCTGAATAGTGCAAATATTGGTCCGGGGCCACTTGGCATTCTGGCTACCAGACCAATTGCAGAAGCGCCAAATTCAACAGCCATCCTTGCTTCATTTTCGCTGTTTATGCAACAAATCTTTATTCTTGGTATCATTATTTCAAATTCAACTAGTAGAGTGACATAATCTGCAAGTTGGCAAAATCCCCATCCGAGTTATTTCCGACCCATAATCCGATTTTACCGGAAGTCCTGTTATTCAGTTTCTCAACATTCAGACTGGGTTCCTGAATCCCATTTACAAATACCGTTATCTGAGGGTATTTTACAATAATTTTCACATGAAACCATTCATTCCCATTTGGTGAAGGAATAATCGCCTTTTCATATTTACCATTAAATTTTTCTCTCAGCACCTCCCAGGGATAATCCGGCTGAGAGATATATTGAACAGAATGAATCTTATGTACAGAATCGGTTGATTGAAAATTGAAAGGACGGAAGTAAATGGCATCCAAAGTATTATTATCATTTCCATGAAAGGCAATGCCTACAAAACTCTGTTGAAATTCATCTTTTCCTCTTATGTCCAGTTCAATGATTCCATCTGAAAAAATTACATGTTTCAACCAGGCGATTCCGTCATTTTCATTTTTTGAAAACCGGATTCCCTTTTTATCTTTTTCTGAAAAGGTGCTTACTTTTCTGTTAAAAATTTCAAGTTTGTTGTTTTCTGATAAGGAATACAGGTCATAACTAACTGAATTCGCCTGCCCAAACCCTGATATATAGGTTATACATCCAAGAATAATTGTCAGGTATAAATGTTCTAAGTTAATTGGTTTCATATTATTTGGATTTAATTATATAACACCAAGTTAGGATTTTTTTCTTATCTTCTGTTAATCTTTATAGATCAGTTCATCTATTTCAGACAGGTGCAATTTTAAATGTCCCGGGGAATTTTAAAACAGATTATTAAATATTTTTGCAACCGCGAACGCAGCAGCAGCAGCAGTTATTCCTATCAGCGTAACTTTAATTGCTCCTTTCAGAAGAGGCTGACCAGTTACCTTGCTTTTAAAATAGCCAAAAAGGAAGAGACATATCACAGTAAGTATAGCTGAGATCACTAATCCCTGATATGGAGTCCGGGTAAAAAAGTATCCCGACAAAGGAATTAAACCACCGACAATATATGATATGCCTATAGTAGCTGCACTATTCCTTGCCCTGTTAACGTTCGGCTTCTCCAGACCTAATTCGTATTTCATCATAAAATCAACCCATTTATCTTTATCCTTCGCCAGCTCTTCGGCGATGGTATATTGGGTTTTTTCATTCAAACCATATTGTGCAAAGACAAGCTTTACTTCCTTCTTTTCTTCTTCGGGTATATCTTCCACCTCTTTGAATTCCCTTTTCAGCTCAGACTGGTAATGTTCCTGTTCAGTTTTTCCTGCCAGGTAACCTCCCAGGCCCATCGCTATACTTCCGGCAACAATTTCTGCAATACCTGCCGTGATAACAATCGCGTTGTGCTGAACTGCTCCGCTTAAACCTGCTGCCAGCGCAAATGGGACTGTCAATCCATCAGACATTCCGATGACAATGTCTGTTATGAAATCTGAACTTCGCAGATGTTCTTCTTTATGGATCATTTTAGTGGTTGCCATTATTTTTAATTTATATAATGAATTTATCTTTTCCTGACAAAAGAAAGCCGGGGCTTTTCAACCAGATATGCAATCCCAAGAAAGATCAGAAGGAGGGTTGAATGAAACCCTATCCGGAGTATCGATACTTCTGGTTTGATAAAGTAACTGATCGAATATAGCAGAACAGTTAAAGCCAGGTACCCGGCAAACTTTATCAGGTTATATTTTACCGGAAAATATTTTTGGCCGATAAGGTAGGAGAGGATCATCATTGATCCGTAACAGATGAAAGTTGCCCATGCTGAACCATAGTATCCATATATCAGATGTTCTGAACTTAGCGGTATCCACCAGAAGTTCAGCACGAGTGTAATAACAGCACCGATAAGTGAAAGCCAGGCTCCCCATGAGGTTTTGGCTGTAAGCTTATACCAGATCGAAAGGTTATAGTATACCCCGAGAAATAGATTTGCCATCATTAAAACCGGGATCACCCCTTTTCCTTGCCAGTATGATTTACTCCTGACCAGCATTGGCATGATAAAGTCATCAAGATAGAGCATTGTTACAAGGAAGATCAGTGAGACAATAATGATGAAATAATCCATAATCTTTGCATAAACCTCTTTGGCATCCTTTTCTTTAGCCTGTGCAAAGAAGAATGGTTCGGCAGCATATTTATAGGCCTGAATGAATATGGTCATCAGGATGGAGATCTTATAACAGGCAGTATATATGCCAACCTGATAAGATGCGATGTCTTTGGGTAAGAGATAACGGAGCAAAAGCCTGTCAAAAGTTTCATTTACTATACCGGCCATTCCTGCAAAAAGGAGAGGGAAGGCATAAAACAGCATTTTCTTCCACAGGTCAGGATTTATCTTCCATTTTAATCCTGAAATCTGAGGCATCAGCATTATAAGAGTTATACTACTGGCTGCCAGATTTGAAACAAAAATATATTCTATACCCCAGTGGGGGCGGTAAACAGATGCAATGAATCTTCCGAAAAAGCCTTCGGGATAATGCTTCAGTATAAATGGACACAAAACAAGGAAAAACAGATTAAGAAGGATATTGAGCGTGATATTTGTCATTTTGACCCAGGCAAATCGAGCCGCCCTGTTCTGCGCCCGAAGACAGGCAAAAGGGATTGCAGCTAATGCATCCAGGGCAAGGATCCAGGCAAACCACCTGACATATTCAGGGTGATCAGCATAATCGATCCATCGGGCAACATCACGTGAGAAGGACAATACAACTACCAGGAAAACGATAGAAGAAATGATGAGAGAGAGCATCGCTGTGCTGAACACTTTGTCCCTGTCATGTTCATGTTCATTGAATCTGAAAAAGGTAGTCTCCATACCATAAGTAAGTACCACCATCAGGAAGGAAGTGTATGCATAGAATACATTTACCGTTCCATAATCACCGGGTTGGAATACATAAGTGTAAAGAGGTACAAGAAGATAGCCAAGAATACGGCCCAGAACGCTGGGAATTCCATAAATGGCTGTCTGACCGGCCAGGCGTTTTATAGCTGTCATGCAGGCAAAGGTAAATAAAAGAGAGAATTATTATTTTCCTTTGGTCTTTAATTGTGCCTTTTAAAAGTTGTTTGTCAATGCTAATCGATATTCATCATCTCCAGGACAATCTTCCAGTCAGCTCCGTGCTGTTTCCGCCATATCCTCACATAATGTCCTTTCATTGCATCAGGATTATCCGGGATTTCCAGTAAGCCATATGTGAAACCCAGATCGCCCGAAGTGGCTGCTCCTGATCCGACTGGTTCCCACGTTAGTTTTTTGTCGAAATGAGAAATCCAGGCATTAATTGTATCTCTATTTGTGGAAGGAAGATGTCCATTAAGTTGAATCCTCGCCTCAGGTGCTAAAAATGATGTATAAGCGGAAGAGAGAAATCCCCCGTTCCATTCCACGAGAAATTGTTTTTCCCTGTCCAATAATTCATTGCATGATATTTCTACATCTATTGCCCGTGGATTTACAATGGGCTTATCGGCTCCGGCAGGGAACGAAAAGTCATGTTGGGAACCTTTCATTACGGGAGTTGTCGAACCGCCATCAAGGATTACCTTCCAGGTTCCGTCTGATTGCTTTTTCCAGACAGTGAGATAATAACCAGTCGCAATCGGTGCAGTGTTCGGACGATACTCCTGTGCTTCCCATGGCCCGGAGCTGATTCCAAAATCCCGGCTGTCTGAGATATCCATAAACTCAGGTTCCCATTTCAGTACGACAGGGGAAGCTTTTTGGTCTTTGGAGAATTGTTTCCCGTTTGTAACCCACTTATCTGTGAAAATGACAGATTCATCTGCAAAGTTTTTTATGAATGCGGTATTGCGTCCGAACATGATTGATTCGCGGGCAAAATTCATTTCAGCTTCTCTCATATTGAAGAGAGCGGAGGTGGAGTCGGGCTCCTGGGCCATACCAGACATAGCCGGCAACAGCAAGAGGAGGAGGATATTTAATTTCATAATTTACCTCTTTCTTATCAGCCCTTTCCGGGTATATAGAAATCTTCCTTTTTAAGATTACACTTTTTTGCTACAGCCTTGCAATAAGCTAGTCTGCCTGCATTCTGATTTCGTGAATCTGAGCCAAAGGTAAATTTCAAACCCTGATCCTTAGCCATGTGTATAAATTTCTCATGCGGCGTGTGGGCCATATCGTTGATCTCAATGGCAATATTTCTTTTTCTTGCAGCCGAAATTATTTGCTTCATGCGTTCCTCAGTCCATAAGGTATAGTAATCACGGGCTATGCAAACTGGCAGGAAGAGTGGCCAGGCAAAAATATTGATGGGTTCGTTGTTGAGGATATTCATACTATATGCCATGTATCGTTCCATGAATTCATTTGTATCTTCAACATAAGTATTAAACTCCCAGATTTGCAAGGTTTCTCCGTTCCCCATCGGTACTCTTTGCGGGTCCATAAGTATGTAATCAATTTTGGACAAAAGTTCGGGAGAAAAGCGTTTGGACCATCCCAATTCGATTGGCTGCAAACCAACGTAAACAGGGTATTTTCTTAATTTATCGATATATCTTTTCAGGTCGGCATCATCTTTAATGGCCCAGTCTGCAGGATGTTCAACAATACCGAATTTTACATTTCTTGTTTTAGCAATATCCATCACCATGTCTATGGTAAACTCATTCGTAAGGTGGACATGAAGATCCATCAGAGGGAAATTATATTCTTCCGGAGTTTTTACGTTGGTAAAAAGCGGCGACATAAGCATCATTCCGCCAGTAAGTCCTGCATTTTTAATAAAAGTACGTCGTTCCATTTTGTTTTGTTTTTAGTTGATTTGATATCTTCCTCGGGAACTCAGTTCCTTATGGTTACTGAATAGTAATCTTTTTATTTGCCTGTACATTGCCCAGCCAGATTCTTCCACCGGTTTGAAACAGCTGCTCTTTTGTCACCTGAAATTCTAAACCCGGGAATACAAATAATGCATTATACTCCCCCGGATTTATAGGAGTTCCGATTGTATAATTAATTTTGAATTGTTTAGATTCCCCAGATTTTAGCTGAGATAGCCATTCAATTTTCCAGCTGTTCCAGGGCGACGGAGTCTCATATTCTATATTACTTGAGAAAACAATATCATAATTCAGATTTCTTATGATCAGACCATTGGTAAAATAATGAAAAAGATTAACACCGGTTTTGTCCGGGTCAATGATTAACAGATCTGACATATCCTGATTAGTTACAGTAAATGAAAAAGACAACTGGGTCCCGTTAATTACCAGGGGATTAATCAATACTAACAGCCCTGAGTGCAAAAGATCGCGTATTTTCAGTGAGTGAATAAGCAGAGGATCGTTTCTCAAGTCAGGATTGCCATTGTACCAGTTTTCGATTCTCAGGGCATAATTTTGAAAAAATGAGGGAGAAGAAATGAACGGACCCGAAGGCATGGAATTAAAATAGGATGGCCAGAAAGAGCCTGTATATACTTCAGTTCCATCTGCTAAAAATGTAAATGTGGATTGACTGATTTTATCAAATTCCGGATGGACTTCCTTAAAATAAAGAATATGTGTCGATGAATCATATAATTCAATGTCGCTGTATTTGTAATTCAAGTCCTGACCAATCTTAAATACTATCTCCTGATAGGGAGTCTCTTTATTGGACTCACAGGCATTCAAACCAAGGACAATTACTGAAACAAGTAAAAGGTATTTCTTCATTTTATTTTGAGATTGCCACACCGACAAATGAATCTGCTGTTCCGTAGTAGAGGAACCATTTCTCGTGAAAATAAACCAGCCCTTCAGAAAATGTTGTTCCTGATTTATATTGCCCGGAAAGCTCATGAGGCAAAGTCGGTTTTAACAGACACGTATCCGAACGGGAAACAGTTTTTTCAGGATTATTAATATCAAAAACCACCTTTCCCACCGAGTAGGTTCCTTTTGGTAATTTAGTTTCGGAATCTTCTCCTTCGGAGTTTTTACCGTTATAGAATAACACAATCCCTTCATCAGTAATTATTGCGGGGGGTCCGCATTCGGTAAGGTTGCTGTCAAATTTGTTTTTTCTCGGACTGATTACAGCTTTAAGTTCTCCATTTTCATTCAGTGACGGATACCAGTCTGTCAGGTTGTCAGACCAGGCAAGATTGACAAAATTCTCGCCCCAGTACATTCCATATTTCCCTTTAATTCTGGCTGTAACCATGCGATCTCCAACCTTTTTTGTGATAATAGAACCCGATTTAGACCATATGTCAAGGAACTTACCATTATAAGCTTTTGCAAATGCCGGCCCTTTCTTTTCCCAATGCACCAAATCCTTTGAAACTGCAATGCTTAATCTAGCTAATTTATAATTCCAGGATGTATAAGCCAGCACATACAGACTATCTTCCGTCTGAACAATTCTTGGATCCTCACATCCTCCGGGCCAATCGTATTGCATAAATTTGCTGCTGTCGGGGTATAAAACCGGTGTCGGATATTTCGTAAAATGTATGCCATCTTCGCTATAAGCCAAACCAATTCTGGAGGTGCGTCCGCCAAGAATTGCTGCAGGATTATCTTCACTTCTGTATAATAAACAGATTTTATTGTCTTTCACAATGGCTGCCGGGTTGAACACGTCGGCTTTCTGCCATTTTACCAGCACATTTTTTACCGGATCTGCAAATGTGAAAGAAGAATCAGCTTTTAAAACGGGATTTTCAGCTGGTTTATAAAACGATTTAAAATCCCATTTTGTTGAAGATTGATTACTGCATCCAATTGTCAATAATAAGAATAATAAATAAAAAATTCTTCTTTTCATTATTTTGATCCTTTCACAATACTATAAATTGGTAAATATCAGGTTTACTGTAAAATTACAAAATGTTTTGTTACCAGATAAAACTTTCTTTAATGCGAGGGTTCTATTAAATCCCAGAGATTTCCACACATATTCTTTTTTGATCATTACTAATTTAAATATTCCGGTGCGCTGCACCTTAATCCTCTGCGACAAACATTTATCTACAAATATTCCGATGCTCTGCACCTCATTTGATGTCTCCGAACATATATCTGCAGATCTATTGGTGCTTCTAACCTTATTTGGATATTAAGTGTAGCAGAGCTGCAAAATATTTGTAGAAATACATTTGAAAAACATAATCACAGGTTCAGAACACCGCAATATTTAATTCCATTTATTGCTTGACTCAATATAAATTATTTGTTGTTAATTTTAATATTTTCCGGAGTATTCATCCAATATTTATCCTTTCCGGAAAATTTAGATATGCAATTATTTTCAAGCGGTAAATATTGCATGTAACAGCTATCTTTTAAAGTCAAAGGTTTATTATACTCCTGGACAAATAGCTCTCTATACTGATAGAGTGTTATCGATTTTCGCTTATCCAGAATATTACCATTTATATCTTTTACGTTTTCGACGTTGACCCGGATTGAATCATTTCTTGTCTTAAGGTCGTCATCTTTTAATCTGAGATATAAGTTCTTCCCGGTGACCTGAATATGATTAATTTTTAATTCTTTTTTGCCGGCCATTATTTCATAGTTCCCTTTTCTGGACCCTGATACAGGATCAATCCTGTTATTAAAATGAAGAATAATTGATGCCTTCAAATTACTCTGAGTATCCAGATAGGAGTTTAATATTCTGAAATATGTATTATCATCCCAATCCACCACCTTGAAAATATTGTTGAAAGAGATATATTTCAGGCACATTAATGAGTCAACGGAATTATCATAACCATATTCAACATCAATATTGAACATTTTCTTTAATCCTTCTCCTTCAGTCTTGTAAAAACATGTATACTCAAGTTTATGTATTGAATAATCTTTCGGCTGAATATAAATAGCACCTGAAACCTGCAAAGAGTCCCCGGTTATCATGTGTTTGGCTTCGAAATCAATCTTATAGAGCAACAAATTATTATTAAAAACCCTTGAAGGTTCTGAAAAATTGTGATTAAGGATAAAATCAGTTGAAAAAGTTTCAATGAAGGAAAATGATCTTGTGTTGAAATTACGGATGGCATCGTGAACCATTAAGATGAAAAGTTCATTTCCATATTGATCACCCAGTATTGCTTTTGGAATGGTTTTATCGGGGTTATTTAAATCGTGAAAATCATATAATTCATAGTATGGAGAGATTCTCATTCTGGGAAAATCTGTATTTTTTCTAAAATCAAGCAACCGGTACCTATTCGATAAAGATTCTGAATTGAATCCAGTGTCAAGAGTCTGAATAATTGCTTCATTAAGATTTATGTAATTACTTTCTCTTTTTTGATAATCTCTGTAATAAGCAATGTAACTATATGGTTTAACAGGATAATTATTTACTATTTTTCTTATTGCTCTTCTGATAATCGCAAGTGAATTTATTTTACTTCGAGAGGCTATGACTTTAACCTCAGCAAGTCCGTAAACCAAAGGAGTCAAAAAAACTTTGTTCACAGCTTTTTTACTTAAATCATTAAAAGCCAGCGAGCTCTGCTTAAACCCGATGCATGTTACAATTATACTGTCATTCTGAAATTCAGGATTGGGGGCTATCTTAAAATCACCCTCAGCATTTGCATAAACGCCAAGCTGATTGTTTTTAAGTTTGATTGTTGCAAATGGCACGGGATCTGAGGTAGCCGAATTGATAACTTTTCCGTCAATATAATTCAATGACTGGGGATAAAGAAGTGCCGAAGTTGCCTGCCAGATTAAGAATAGGTAAATAAGAAGATATCTTAAATTGGTGACCATACAATTTGATGTTAAATTCGAATACAATAAAAGTAATGAATCCGGAATAAATACTTAATAAATATCTGAATACTATTTTCTAAAGCTGGAAATTCAGCATTATTAAATATGACACCCTGACAGCGGCTCCCCGTTGTTTGCCCGGGCTCCATTTCGGTGAAGACGCTACAGCTTTTAAAGCTTCATCATTTATTATAGGATCTACTCCTTTAATTACTTTTGCGTTTGTAACTGAACCATCTTTCTCGACAATAAATGTAACATAAACTTTCCCTTGTATCCCGTTAATAGTGGCGACTTCAGGATATTTTGTCTTCTTCTGAACCCATTCACGAAATTTGTTGATATCGCCTCCCCTGAACTTTGGCATTTCATCGACAACAGAAAACAAGCCATTACCACCACTTCCATTTCCACCACCACCGCCACCTTCTGATAAATTGCCTGTCCCTTTTCCCGAACCATTTATCGTCTCCTGACCGGTTAAAGCTCCGGGTAAAGAGTCAACAGTTAAATCCGCTGGTTTTTCGGGAGAAGGTATTGAATCCACTACTTTGGGAGCTATATATTTGACCTCAGGAGCCACAATTCTTGCAGCAGCTTTTGCCCGGGGAGGAACAGGAGATACCGGTAGCTGTGGAATACCTGACTGTTCAGCGGGAGGTTTCATGTTTTCCATTGTGACATATACTGAAGAATAGATCTCTTTACTTTTTTCTGCAGGTGCTCTGAAAAAGGGAATTAATACTATTGTACATCCTAGTATTACAGCTGCCACAACAGATTTTATAACGACACGATTATATCTTTTTCTTAAGACATATGCTCCATATTCCTTATTTAGCCTTTCAAAAATAATATCATCAAAATCGGGTGACGACATCTTTTATGGAGTAGATTTCAGTTTCCTCACAATAAATTTAAAATCTCCGGTTCCAAGCAGCCCTTCACCACTTACTCCTTCTATTCTGCCAACAAAATCAGTATTTATGTCGGAACAAAAGAAACTCAATATGGCTTCTCCTTTTTCATCAGTAATAACCTCCGGCTCCCAGAGCAGGGTGTTACGATAATCAGGTATTATATTCTCTTCAGTTTCCTTATCATAGTCTGGCTGATAAAACTCACGTTTCCCATAATATGCCTTTACCCTCGACAAATTATTTATCTTTAAAAGGTCTTCCTCTGAATATTTGTTTGGCCAGTAAGTAATTTTTGCAACACGTTCAGCAGGAGTGTTATAATTGTAGATTATATAATACTCTTTCCCTGGTATCGGTTTTTTCTCGCCATATCCATTCATGGCAGATACTATCGGTTCAGGTTCATCGGGTGGATGTCTGGGACAGTTCAAAACGCCATATGGACATACGTAGTCAGCATTAATTACTAAACTATCAAGAATTCCCAGGTATTTTCCTCTTATAATGTTTTGCTTCCGGCTTTTTATTGTTACCTCCTTGATCTTTATGAAACCATTCTCTGCTACCAATGAATCGGATACATTTTCATTTTCCATCTTTAAAGTAGATAACGGGTAAATAAATTCATAATTCCTCATAGTAGTGTTGATGATTTCAAAAGGATCAGTTAACTTAATGCCAAGTACAAATTCAGGAAGTGCCAGGGGGTCAACCGAATACATTGTAAATTGAGAACCGGGAGGGCCAAGGGGTTTCAGATAAATATAATCGGTTTCCCATCTTTTCAAAAGATTTACGGAAACATAAAACCCTCCTGCAGAATCAGCAGGGGTCAATAATTTTGTGCTATCCCTGTTCGGAGAAAACGCCATAACAAATACCTGTTTCTTCGGAACCTTCTTATGCCTGTGTGGATAAGATATTACCCCATGCACGCCATCGGAAATAATCTGCTGTAACTTTTCAGATTTTTTCAGGTTCATCTCATCCCACAAATACTTTCGCCATCCTTGGGTCAGCATAAGTAAATCAAGTGCTTCATAACGTCCTCTGGCAGTGCTAGTGAAATAGAAAGATGGGTCGTAAATCCTTCCTTTTAGTTGTGAAGAAAGGTAATAGTGGGATATGATATTATTAGAGTCACAGGGATTCTGATAGAGTTTGTCAAAAACACTTATACCAAGGTTTGCCACCACCGATTCTCCTTTTTCATTTTTTACTTTTATTTTCAGGGTCGCCTTTCCCCTGGTACCGTAAATCTCTTTGGATAATTCTGTGGATATGTTAAGTTTCAAGTCCTGGTTGACATAGACCAGCCTTTCAGCAACCGGGACTAAAGTGCTATTGAAAAGGGTGACTTCTGCTATACCCTGAGGGAGTCCGGCCAAAGGTAGTTTTATCATTAATTCCCTGTTTAGATATCCAGTTGCCATTCCATAAACAACACCACGGCACTGAACTCTGAGGTAAATATCCTGGGGATTAAGCCGGGAACTTTGAGATATCTTAAATGAGAGTGACTCTTTATCTTTTCTAACCAGTTGCATAGTCATTCCTGAAGGATAAATCTTCGGTAAAAGAAAAGTACTATCTATTGCAGGCTCTGTCAGCCTGATCCGGTACTTTTTACCTGTATCCGGGGTAAAGATGAAACTTCCCATTCCGGCATGTGAGCTACTGAATCCGAGAAGGGGAGTATTGCCTTCAAACAATGTCCCCTTGATATAAACAGGCTCGCCATTGATGTTTACCGCTTTAAATGCCAGTTTACTTCGTATCCCAGAAACCAGTTCCCCTCCTTCAGGAAAAGTCGAAAATTGTACAGAGTTATTTTTTTTTGGTACTGGTATAACTAAAGATTCTGTGTGGTCCTTATATTTAATACTTATTGACACCTGCGAACTTTCTCTTGTATCCTGTGGATGGAAGGCAATTAATGCTTTCCCTTGCACGCTGGTTGTTGTTTTTTCTTTCTCAAGCTTTTTGTTACCACGTTGTAGTATGGCATTGATTTCTGCAAATAACGAGTCATCTTGTTCTGAAGAAGGAGAAAAAAACAAACGGATTGTATCGTTTCCATTATAGAAAGATTTATCAAATATTGCTTTTAATGATGGCCTGTAATTCATATCTGTTTTAACCTTAATTCTCCTCACAGCATAATAATCCGTCGTATCGGCAAAGAATGAATTAGATGTATATGCTGCCAATAAGTAATCCCCTTCTGGTAAATTTCTCTCCAGGCTAATCCGTCCGTCGGCAAATCCATTTTTGATTTCGTACTTTTCCTGCCAAACCGCTTTTTTGGTAGATTCATTTAATAACTGCAGATAAAGAGTCTTGCTCAGCAGGGAAGGGATCAGGTATTGTGAGTCGAGCAGATATACCTTGAACCACAGATCTTCCCCTGTTTCGTAGATATCTTTGCTGGTCTGGATGTAAGCCAGCTCTGGAGGTGCATTTTTAGCAAGGGAATTCAGTCGTTCTGCCAGGTCTATTTGTTGGGGGCTATAGGATTGAGCCAGGACAGGCAAAAACAAAAAAGTGATATCATTAGTGTCCACTAAAAA
>PLML01000175.1 GCA_003141525.1 Bacteroidales bacterium | reverse complement strand
TAAATTTTTGTCATGTACTTAGATCATCAATATTTATTTTATAACTTTTCCCAGTCTTCAGGCTTTCAATTGCCAATATGGTAGTATATGTATTCAACAGCAAAGAATTAATCGATATAGGCGAATTTCCTGACTTTACTGAATCAACAAGAACTGACATTTCATGTTTTTGCCCTTTATCAATTGTTAAGAACTTCTTTTTTGAAGATTTCCCATCTTTATAAACAGATACAGTTTTAAAGTTATCAAATTCAATATTGGTTCTGTAACCGGTAATCATAATCTTTTCTTTTGAGTAATTTTTATCACCATCAGCCAGATAAGCTAAAACACATGTTGACCCATTATTGAATTTGATAGTAATAAATGTGTTATCCTGATTAGGCATGCCATTAACTTTTGTTGAATTTGCATAGACCTCGACCGGATCTGCATCCAGTAAATATTGTACAGTGTCTACAAAATGACCCGTTTCGCCAACAATACGCCCACCTTGCTCCGGAGACTGATACCACTTATCCATTGGAATAAACCCAGCATTAACCTGATAATAAATAGAGTATGGGAAGTTCGTTTTCAACTGCTTTTTAAGGAATTGAACAGATGAAGAAAAGCGTCTATTATAACCCACCATTAATATTCGGGTGCTATCTGAATAGCTGTCTGAAATTGATTTAAGTTCTTCAACTGAAATAGCCAATGGTTTTTCAACATATACATTTTTCCCACTCTTTAAAGCATCAACAACCATTTTTGCATGTTGATTATGTCGGGTGGCTATAATGATAGTATTAATGTTTTGATCTGACAGCATTTCTTTGTAATCGGTTGTCGCATAATTAAAACCAAATTTTCTGGCTTTATCTGCTGCGTTAATCCCAGTGGCAGTAGCAATTCCAATAAGATCGGCATTTCCACTTAGAAAAGGCAACAGCATTGTACTGGAATAGTTCCCGGCACCAATAGCTCCGATTTTCACCTGTTTCGGGTTTTCAACTGATTTTTTACGAGTAGATGTTTTTCTTAAACTAAGATCAATATTGCCATCATATTTTAGTACTACACCTAAATACTCTTCTTTAGCTTCCTTTATATCCAAAAATACTTTCTCTGAATCATTAAAATTAAATTCATGAGTAATCAGAGTAGAAAAATTAATTTTTTTGTCTTTCAGCAGCTGAAGAACAGACACCATGTTTCGCTGCTCTGTCCAGCGGACAAAACCTATTGGATAATCGATGCCATTTTCTTCATATCCTGCATCATATCTGCCTGGTCCATAAGATCTTGAAAACCTAAAATCTAACTCTTTATGATAATATAGATCCCACGGCAGATCCATTTTTGTTATACCTATATCTACAATTTTTGCTTTGTCCCTTGCTATCTTTCCTGCCAATAGAATAGGATCATTACTTGAAGTTCCGGTTGTAATTATTACGGAATCACAGCCAAATCCATTTGTAAGTGAACTTATTTCCTCTTCAAAATTTGTTTTGGAAACTATTTCTGCAAAATAGGCTCCATTCTCAATGGACAGATTGCATTTCCCTTTTGAAATATCAAAACCAAATGCCCTGCAACCATTAGCATTTATTATTTGAATTAGAATCTGGCCCAGGAGTCCTAAGCCGATTACTCCAATATTTTCACCGATTTGTGACTGAGTCTGTCTGAACCCTTGCATTGCAATAGACGCAATAGTTGTAAAAGAAGCTTCTTTCAGATCAACACCTGATGGCACTATAGCGCAAAGGTTTTTCGGAACAAAGTTGATTTCCGAATGATTTGCATAACCGGCACCACCACAGGCAACTATATCACCGCACTTAAAACTATCTGCTCCTTTTCCCACCTCAATAACTTCACCAACCAGGCTGTAACCCAAAGGAGATAATGAATCAAGCTTGTTCATTACCTTCCTGTAAGTTGCTACTGGGCCTAATTGTGTCAGTGTATTTATCACTTCCTTGACCTGCTCCGGCTTTTTCTTAGCCATCTGGAAATAGCTCAGATCAGCATTTTTCAGTTTCATTACTTCGGTTCCAACACTTACCGCGGAATAAATGGTCTTTACAAGGACTCCACCTGTTTTGCATACCGGAACAGGTAAGTCTTCTATTGATAATGATTTTTTCTTAATATTTTGTGTAAGCTGTTTCATTTTTTAACATTTGAATAAAGTATCGGCTTTTGCCGGATTTTGTTTTATTAATATTATTTACATAAACAAAACGAAGATTCACTATACGGAAACGTTCATTTAAAATATCTTCTATATCCTTATGATCAGGATGTGTTGTTCTTATATATACTACCAACTCTCCAATCCTCTCCTGTACAAATTGAATATCAACAAGGTATTCCCAAAACCTATTATGAATACCAAATAAATAAGGACCAAATGCATTGACTGAGCCATCATTTGAGAAAAAGAAATCTTGTTCTCTGCCAATTATTATTTTAATTCTTGGAAATTCATCAACACTGCATTTTATTTCATCAATAATGGCCTGATCTTCGGTATCATAATTAATAAAACGGGTTCCAATTTTGTTAAAAGAGCTTGCTATAATATTATATTTACAATCGCCACTTTCTATAAAATCCACTTTACCATACGTCGGATAAAAATGAAATCCATGGCATTCAAAACAATACCTTGCTAACACTGCATATTCGGAATGCCCATACCAGTAAGCAATTGGCAACTTATAAAGTTTTTCAATCATTTCCATCTGACCTTTCGGAAAGCCTTCAGAACCTGCAAGAATACCCCTGATCTTTAATGATTTAATGACATCTTCACCTAAAAAACGTGACAAAGAAAAAAATGAACTTGGGTAAACATGCAGGAAAAAAGGCTTGAGATTGGTTAAAAATTTAATAATAAAATCCCTGCTAGAGGCATTTATTTGATTAGGTGAAAGGATGTAAGCATTTTCGAGCCAGTTATAGGTGATTAATTCTTTGGTAATATCTCCTCTGAAAACAACACGCAAGTCAAAAGGCCTGTAATTAATACTTCTCCAAATATCAAAAAGATAGGCTCTTTCCTTCTGACTCATTATTATGCTTCTATAGAAAATAAATGGAGAACCGGTAGTACCACCTGTTGAGACTTTGTGAGTCAAAAAACGGAAAAGGGTATTTTCATATTTATTCAAATTCATTAAATAGTCCCTTTTACTATTTATATCGGTACTTTCTTTTGTTTTAACAGTAAAAGGTTTGTAATGTCTTTTCTTTGACCTTTTTATTAGAATTTTATGATAAAAATAGCTAGGCCCTAAAAGTAACTCCCGCCAGTTATTAATCATATAATACTTCTTGAGATGAATTCCAAAATCCATAAAAAATACAATATTAAGTTCTAAAAACCGTGTCCATAAGTGTTTTACACACTAATTACTACTTGAAATATTTCGGCAGTTAATAATTAAAATCATGCCATCATGGATTCTAACATTATTGCGCATGAATATACAAATATTATCAAATTATACAATTAGATATGTCTGTCAAATCACATTTACTCATAGGCTAAAGTATAATCAAGAAAGTTCTTCAGAGGCAAACCTATGATGCCTTTAAAACAAATCTCCTATATGCCGGACTTACCCATTATTACCCTATCAATTTAATTTTACCATGCTGCTGTTCCTAATTATTAGCCAAACGCACTATCAGATCTAAAATACCTAGTCTCTTTAACAATAAACCAGGAATTAGAAATATTATTACCTGTTTTTGGCAGAATAATTATTTGTATAAGTGATATACATTTGAGACTTTCCCCTTGGTGTTAATATCAGATGATCAACTATTTTGATATCAAAATCAATAATACCTTTTGTATCTTTATATATATCATTTTTAATCAACTCAATTTCTGACAACTGGAAATGCTTGTTCACGATTAACAACAGATCAGCTTTCCCTTTTTCTTTCTGTACAAATTGATAGGTAATAATATTTTTGAATATCTCCTTATCTAAGTCAAATACAGAACTTGATAAGAACTCATTATTAAATCCATATAATCCAATTATACTACTTCTTTTGCCGTCGATAGTATAAAATTGATTCTCGCGTGAACACACATCATCTGTTTTATATCTTATAAAGGGCATAATATAGTTTAAGAATCCGGTTGCGACAATATAATAACTATTCTTTTCATTATGAACCTGCTCAGTAAATCCATAGTAAGGATCAAATTTATAGAGGGTTGCTGTAATTCCTTCAGCTAATACACATCTTTCACTATGTCCGTAATGTATAAATGATTTTACTTTAAAGAATTGTTCAATAAAAGTACGTTGTTTATCATCAATATTTTCAGATATGAGAAAAATGCCTTTCAATTTTACAGTTAGTTTTATTTGAGATTCCTCCAATAGTTTTGCAAAATACCAGATTGCAGAAAGATATCCGTTTAAGTATTGAGGTGCAAAATCGTTAATTTGATTTACATAATTATTTATAGTGATTCTTGATAGTTTAATTGGAGAAAATATCATTTCATTATACATAGGGTCGTATCTGCAGAATTTGTTGCCAAGTGCAACTTGCCTGAAAGTTGCCAATTTATCATTAAATCTATAACCTGCTTTTTTCCTATAATAATAAATAAATGCATTTTCTTTATAGATTGAATTAAAATCAAGCAGGAATTTCAGAGGCAAACCGGAGCTCCCTCCTGTAGTTCCAATATAATAGCCACCCTTAACTTTTTTCTGTGAGATCAGTTTACCATAATTAACTATGATAAGTTCTCTTGTAAGAAACGGGATTTCTTCCATTTGTTTGAAATCCGAGAATTTATAAGGATCAAAAGATATTCTATTGAATAATTCCTTGTAATACGGTACATTTTGGTATGAATGGATCAGGATTTGTTTCAATTGACTTAATTGATATTCTTTGATTTTTTCGGTGCTTAATAATTCTCTATTTTCAAGTAGTTTATAGTATTTAAGGAACTCACTATTATTGATTAGTTGGTTGCGGATTAAGGGAGCCGCAATGGATTTCAGAGATTCTGGCATATTATCCCTGAGGTTTTTCAGAAAATGCCTATTCATTTTATAATACAGATTTGTAAATCTCTTTTAATTCATTTAATATTAAATGTGGAAGATATTTTTAGTAAATGACATGTTATTAAGTCTGTTGAAAAACCAACTATTCTTTTATTTTGTTTGATATAAATATATTAAGTTTCCCGGTTGGAGTTAATATTAAACTATCAACCACTTCAATATTGAAATCAACAATTCCCTTGGTTTTCTTACTGAATTCTTTTTGCATCAAATCTACATCTGATAATTTGAAATTTTTATTAACAATTATTAATAAATCAGCCTTCCCCTTTTCCTTTTGAACAAATTGATAATTTGAAACATTTTTGAATATGTCACTATGAAAATTAAAGGCAGCATGTCCGAAAAATTCATTGTTTTTCCCAAATAACCCCATTGAACTGTCCCGGCTTCCAATAATAGAAAAATATCCATTATCAGTAGTAGTACAAATGTCTTCCGTCCTGTATCTGATCAAAGGCATTGAGCGGTTTAGAAATCCTGTTCCTACGATTGAACAAGAATTAGATTCAATACGAACCCGTTCACCAAATCCATAATAATCATCAAATTTATAATTGTTTGGAATTATTTCTTCAGCTAATATACATCTTTCACTATGGCCATAATGTGTAAATGATTTTAAGTTAAAGAATTGTTCGATAAAAGTACGTTTTTCAGCATCTATATTTTCAGATATAAGAAAAATGCCTTTCAAATTAGCGGTTAGTTTTATATGAAATTCCTCTAAAAGTTTTGCAAACGAATAAATCGAAGAAAGGTACCCGTTTAAATATTGAGGATTGAAATCGTTGATTTTGGTAACATAAAACTCTAAAGTGAGTCTTGATAGTCTAAAAGGGGAAATAATCAACTCATTATAGATTGGATTGTACTTCCAGAGTTTGTCATTAAATTCAACCCCTCTGAAAGTCACCAATTTATCTTCAAATTTATAACCTGCCTTTTTTCTGAAGTAATAAATAAATGCATTTTCCCTAAAAACAGAATTATAATCAAGCAACACCTTTAAAGGTTCACCTGTGCTCCCTCCGGTGAAAGCCATATAGGTTCCATTTTTTACTTTTTCCCTGGAAATTAGTTTGCTAAAGTTTTCTCTAATTATTGTTTTCGTGAGAAAAGGTATTTTCATCATTTCTTCAAAGCTTGAAAATTTAGCTGGATCAAAAGATATTTTATTGAATAACTCCCGATAGTACGGTACAGTTTGGTATGAATGGTTTAAAATCTGTTTCAACTGGTTTAATTGATATTCTTTTATACTTTCCGGGCTTAATAATTCTCTGTTCTCAAGGAGGTTATAATAGTTAAGGAACTCTTTATTCTTAATTAGTCTGTTGCGAATAAAGGGAGATGCAATGTAATTCAGAGATTCCGGCATATAATCTCTGATCTTTTTCAGAAAATGCTTATTCATTTGATAACACTGATTTGTAAATTTCTTCTAATTCTTTTAATACCGAATGTGGCAGATATTTTTGAACTTTCTGCTCCGAAATGTTACCATATTCTTTAATTTTTCTCGGATTCTCCAGAAAAAAATTTAAAGACTGCTTAATTGCCTCCAAGTCTCCCGGATTTATTAACAAACCATTCTCATTATTTCTGACAATCTCAGGAATACCTCCAACTTTAGTCGATATAACTGCTTTGCCATAAGACATTGATTCTAAAATAGAAATGGGTAATCCTTCATGGTAGGATGGAAGAATATACACATCAGCGTTATTCAAAACATCTGCCTTTTCATTACTCGATATCCATCCCAAAAACTCTACTATATCTTCAATATGATGCTTATTTATTAAATCCAGAAGATGCTGGATTTCCCCGTTACCACCAATTATCAATTTAATTCTGCCCCTATACTGCTCCTTGTTTTCTGCTATAACCTCTATCAGATCGAAAATACCTTTCTCCTTGCATATCAAACCAAGAAATAAGAATGTTATTACATCTGTTTTGCCAGAATATTTATTTAGTAAAGGATAATCAATGATATTAGGTAAAATTAATAACCTCTTAGTTTTGAAGTTTTGCCCCAAATATTCAATCCATGATTGAGATAAGCAAATAACAACATCGGCATTACCCAATAAGTTCTTTATCAGTCGTTTTGAAAGAATATTATTTTTTTCAAAGAATACCTGAAACCCACCCCCATGAATATGATAAATGATTTTTTTTCTGAAAATGTATTTACCTATTATGAAAACAATATACTTGCGATAGAAGCTTCCATAAGATGCCCCATGAATATGAATGATTTTTATTTTTCTATTTGAAAAAAGCGTAACAATAATCTTAAATAGGCTAAGAAAGAAAACAGAACTTTTATAAAAGACCGATCCGGTCTTATGGCTTGCAATGAAATTAAAACCTTCGTAGTACCGGCTATAAACTTCAATGACAGCACCTACGCCACCCCTATGATTATGGTAATCAGTACCTATTGTAAGTATATTTGATGATAAGTCAGATGATATTTTAATCGAATGTTCCAAAATCCTGTTTTTGACTCTTAATAATAAACTAATTAATATTCTGAAACAAATATTGCTGAGAAGTTAACTTCATTTGCATATAAAAATAACAACTAAATCCTGATCCATATAATTTTGATTACCTAATAAGGATCAACTATTTAGCAAAAGAAGTAAACTTTGAATATTGTATTTTTTGTGTTGATATTTCCTGTATTATTATTCTTGATATAGAATCATTAAAATGGAACGGGTCATTAAAATTATTTTTGTCATTGGTAATTACATTCGGATAATTAAAGTCGAATACATCACCTAATGATTCCATATCAATTTTGAAATTTTTATCCTGGTCATCTAAATTGAATTCATGGATCTTTTTTTGCAGGTCAACATGGGTTGGACATACAACAAAAACTAATTTAATATCCTTTTCCTTACAGGTGCCTGCTATTTTTTTTAAATCTCTGAAATAATTCCCGGGATAAGAATAATTTGCCAAATATCTGGAGATCAGTTCTAACTGATTTTGCCAGAAATCTTCTTTTGAAAAGGGAGGTTTATAGAGGTCAATCTGTTCATGAGTAATCATTGAACGGCATATAAGCATTGCAGAGGAGAAAGTATACCTGTTCAGCAGATATAATAAAAATGATTTTTTTATCTCAATAGATGGTGTCGCTCTATCCCTCAACCGTGTACCGCTATAAGTCTCAAGAGAAACTCCCCAATATATCTTTTTAATATCGTGTTTATCAGATATATAGTTGAGAATCTTAATAGCATCCTGCATAGTCCCTCCTCCCATTGCTAAATTTGACACCTTTTCTTTGCCAATGTTTTCAAATTTGGATGAATTCAGTTCAACCATCCGTGAATCACCTAAAATTATAGTGGAGCAGGGATTCCTGTCGTATTCGATAAGTCTGTAAAGATATGGGTTAGTCTTTAAAGCTATTTCTTCCTTTTTCTTAAGCAATACTTTATTCTTTCCCTCTGAGAAATAGTTAAAGGGATCTATATATATTTCAAGAGCAATTAATACTAAGAAAGGAGTACTGAATATGAATAATCTTAATGCGAACTTTACCATAAATTAATACTGAAAATAAATAAATTTTTCCTGACCAAATACTCCAAAGTATAATATCATAAAAATGACAGCATAGTAAGACAACCATCTGATAATAACGTTCTTATTGTCAAATAGAAGAAAGTGAGCCGGATAATACTCATCTCTGAATTCTTTTAAAATCAAAATTGTAAACCCTATAAAACTGTACAGCATTGTATAGCCGTCGCGATATGGTATATGAATAATGCCACTGAAAATTTTAGAATAGACCATAAGTGCATCATTCAAATCTTTCGCTCTCCCAAATACCATTGAAGCGGAAAACAGGACAAATGTAAATAAACAAGATAAAGCGATATACCATATCCGTTTATTAAGGTTGTGTTTTGTTTGAAATGATGTTCTTCCCTTATTCGTTAACGCTTCAATACTCAGGAACGTTCCCTGGATAAGTCCCCATATAATAAATGTTAAGCCTGCTCCATGCCATATGCCACTTATTAAGAATGTGATCATTATAGCGATCACTATTCCCCAAACTTTAAACCTTCTAAAAGTAAAGGACAAGGGGGTATAAACGTAGTCAGTGAGCCAGGAAATTAATGAAATATGCCAGCGACGCCAAAACTCCGACATTGAAGTTGCAAAAAACGGACGTTTGAAATTCTGCATCACATCAATACCTAATATTTTTGCAATACCAATAGCAATAAGGGAATAACCTCCAAAATCAGCGTATAACTGAATCGAATATAGCATAGAAGCTACCACCAGAGAGGTACCGTTATGTTGAGTAATATTTCCGTAAACAGCATCTACATAAATTCCTATTCTGTCAGCCACGACCAGTTTCATAAAATATCCCCATAACATTAATTTAATGCCTTGTGTAATTAATGCAAAATCAAGCTCAACCTGTTTTTTAAACTGTGGTAACATATTATTTGCCCGTTCGATAGGTCCGGATAATATAAGCGGGAAGAATGATAAAAACAGCGCTACTATGCCAATGTTCTTCTCGGATTTAATTTCCTCATTAGAGACATCAATTGTATATCCAATTGCCATAAATGTATAAAAAGATATTCCGACAGGGAGCAATAATTTAATTTCAGACAATGGCCATCTTACTTTATA
The DNA here is from genome assembly GCA_003141525.1 of Bacteroidales bacterium. Lineage (GTDB taxonomy): Bacteria > Bacteroidota > Bacteroidia > Bacteroidales > VadinHA17 > LD21. The sequence continues at coordinate 12,789 of PLML01000175.1, read as the reverse complement.
TGAATCAAGAAGAGATAAGATCCCGTTATTAATTACAGCAAAATACTTAAAGAAAAAAAGTGGCAATAAAATCAAAACTATGTTTATTACCATTAATGTCTTTTTACCAGATTCGGTACCGGCTTTATCAATCAAACGTGTGAAAATGTAGGTAGATAAAGTAACACCCGATACAAGTAATGCAAAAGCCGGCTTAATGTTGATGTAAAAAAAATAACTTGCAACGAGCAAGGTTATCCATCTGAATTTTCCGGGGGTGATATAATAAACGATAGCCAGTAATGGGAAAAACAGCAAGAAATTTAAAGATGTGAAAACCATGTGATTTACAATTTTGAAAGAATAATATCAATCATATCGCCCACATTATGCATTTTATTCAAATCCTTTAATTTAAGCTTGATCGAAAATGCCTTTTCAACTTCCGAAACAAGAATCATATGATTTAATGAATTCCAACCGTCCACATCGTTTGAGGACATTCCTCTGGAAATTATCAGGGATTCATTATTGAACACCTTTCTAAATACTTGTTCTAATTCAGGCATAATTGATTTTTCTTCCATCTTTAATAGTATTTAAGTGAATTATTTTTATCTGTAGAGGAAATAAAAGGATCCTCATCATAAATTCTTTCCCCGAACCCTGAAATAATACTTCTCCTGTTTCAGTCATATTCTAATTTTAGTCGGATTAATCCTTTAAAATATTTTCTCCATAATACATTTTTCATTAGAGGATAAATAATTTAATATATCAGGATTATCTGATTTATAGCATTTGACAATCTTATACCCAAATTTCCCAAACAAATTAATAATAGCGATGTTGTTCCTGAAGAGTTGAAGCTGACATTTTTTTAAGGCAGGATATGCTAACTTAGCTCGCTCTTCGTGCTTATATAACAAACCTTTAGCAAGTCCTTTACCACGATGATTTTCAGAAACATACAAATATTCGATCTGTAGAGATAACGGGTCTCTTTCAGCAATAAGATCACGTACAATATGGATCTTTGTTTTCAAAAACTCAATGCTTTCTTTTGTAAAGGTATAATTAATTAAATTTGATTTTAATATACCGGATGGCATACTTCCCTCAAAGCACTCTATCCAGGAACCCAGTGCAGCTACCGGTTTCCCCTGGTACTCGGTAACAAAATAGCTATCAAGAGAAAACTCGCAATATTCAACTTCTTCTTCAAACATTGCAATAATAAAACCTTTGACTTCCTTTTCAGATAAATTGAACAGAGTTGAATAATTACATTTATCCGAAACACCTTTTTCAGCTGCAATAACTGTTTCAGCCAGAAATGGAAGGTCATCTTTTATAGCATTTCGAATTCTATATTCATTCATTAACAGGAATATTAGAAAAACAAATATTTTATCCAGAAATCCGGTTTACTATCAGTCTTAAACAGGGTAACTCAACAAGTAAAATAAAGTTGGTAATTATCTGTAAATGCATTCCCCAATTATATACACTGAAAAAAATTACTTAATTTAAATAACCAAAATAAAGTAATTCCAGTTGCATTTTCGGACAATATAATTACAAATTTATTCTTTTTTCTTCGCCCCAATCACATAAATTCATTTTGGCAAAAATAGATTTTTAATTTTAGCAGATAATCCAACAGACATACCGGTACTATTATATTCTTTGGTATAATTCTATCAGACCTATTTCTGCAGAAAAAAGATAACAAAACAAACCTTCATCCATAGCTTCTGATTTTAATGGTTCAAAAAGAACACTGAAATTTAATTCTTCAAGTTCATCTAGTGATTCCTGTAAATTTTCAACCTGGTAACATGTGTGATATGGAGTAGTTCCTGAATTTTTAACTATGTTTGAAACAGGGCTATCATTATTTTGGGGTTCCACTAACTCCAACAAAGGACCTCCTTCCTTTGATAAAAAGCATATCTTGACATTTTGTGATGGCTCAACTCTTATATCAGATATGCTATACCCAAGTTTACTATAAATACTGACGCAATTCTCAATACTTCTTGTAGCTATGCCTAAATGATGAAATACATAATTTGAATTCATTATTATAGTTTTATTAATTTTTTTAACATATTCCGGTCTGTCTTTCCATTTGAATTTAAAGGAAATTTTTTGTTGTAGTATATTTTGTTAGGTATCATATAAGATGGCATCTTCGATTTTAAATAGACTGACAAAGCACTTGAATCGGTTTTTTCATCCTCAACAAATAAAGCAATTTCCGTATTACCTGTTTTATTTTCAAAAGCGACTGCAACTGCGTTCTGACCTCGCAAACATTCACGTGTATGATACTCTATTTCACTGAGTTCTATCCGGAATCCCTGAATTTTCACCTGATAATCTAATCTCCCGGTATACATAATATCCCCTTCATTGTCAATAAAACAGGAATCGCCTGTTTTATAAAACCTCTTTATGGTTCCTTTCCATTCCCTTTCAAAAAATGATTCTGCAGTTTTGTCGGGATATTTCCAATATCCGGGAGTCAATTGGTCGCCTGATATGCACAGCTGACCTTTTTGATTAGCTCCCTGAATATTTCCGTCTTCATCAATTATAATAGAAGTCAGACCACTCATGGCCTTGCCAATCGACAACATTCCATTAAACTGCTTATTATTGCCCTTCTTATTAATTTTGTAATATGTACAATAAATTGTGGCTTCAGTTGGTCCATAAAAATCATAAATTTCCGCATTAGGAATACACTTTGACCATTCAGTAACCAAATCAAGAGGAGATGCTTCAGCTGTAAGAATGTTATATCGCAGGCTTGGTACGTTTATCTCCTCAAAATATGGGCGTAAATAACGAATCATTGAAGGCGCCATCGCTCCAAAAGTCAGTTGATGATCTTCCAACAGACCATAAACATAACTGTATTTTATCTGATCATGAGGGATTGTATACGTACATGCACCATTTGTTAAAGGAACAAGAAATGACTGAATCGAAACATCAAATGTCAAATCAAAACACTGCAGGCAGCGGTCAGAGTGATTTATTTTAATTCCTACCTCCGAAAAAGACTTCATAAATGCACCAATATTGTGCCTCATTATAGGAACGCCTTTTGGCTTACCTGTACTTCCTGATGTAAAAAGTATATAAGCAAGAGCATCGTCAGGGATTGGTTCAGACACCAAATTGAGTTCTTCAAATTCTAAATGGGAAGTAAATATGGTTTGTACGTTTGAAAATAAATTATTATTGCCTGAACAAAGCACTAAATCAATCTCTGCCTGTGAAATTATTTCAAGATTCCTTTCAACAGGTTGTTGAGGGTGAAGCGGAACATATGCAAATCCTTCGAACCAAATTGAAAAAATTGACGCATAGGTTTCTATGTCATCATTGGCAACAAGTCCTATATTTTTACCTCTGTGATTCGAAGACTTAAGCGCCTTGCGGATTTTAGAAATGTGCCTGGCCAATTCGTTATAAGTGTAAAATTTCTCAGCAATGCAAAAAGCATTATTATCTCCATAGTTTCTAACTACTTCAATAAATGGGTGGAGTATATTCGTATTAAACATTAATATTCAGCTTTGGATGTCTATAAGAGAACACTTATTTAAATGTATCTTTTGTGTTCAGGATGAATAAAATTCGCAGGCATTTTATTAATCACCCATGACTCTATTTTACCTGTAATTTTCTATCATGATTTGAAGAGTTTTGTTCAAATTTAACGAAAAATCAAACCAGAATAGGACAACATTAAAATTGCAAATAACTCTCAAAGATGAACTGTCTTACCCTTTTAATTGTCTTGCTTTTCTTCTGTTTTTTAAGAAATATTGCAACTGAATTATTGGAGAAAAAGTCCATTTTATACAATCTATAACAATATTGTCATCCATCACATTAATGGTATGTATTGTATGCATCCCATGATTAAATCTGTTGCTTTTATTGATTCTGATAGTCATATAAGACTCTTCAACAACAAGTGACAGGCCATTAATAGGTTCGTCATTGCCGTTATTTACATTAATTTTACTATCAGGCATATAATCAAAAGAGATTTTTTCAATCTTTACACAGTAATCCAGCAAATCCCTGATTGTTGTTATATATAAATCTCCTTCTTCGCGCTTCTGAGACATATGTCCCAGGATCAGATCAAAATACGGATTGATTACTATTTTCCCATTGATTTTACTTAATACACCATTATCATTCTCATTACTTACATAATAACCATGTTGGATGAATAAACCCCAATCTTACACAAGTTTATTAATTAATTTCTGTTCGATGTTTACCTTCTCCACTGATAGGATACCCACTCCCTTAGAATAATCGGTTACCCATGAATAAAAGCTCCTTGTCCGTGTGAGATTTTGCCAGAAAAGCGGAGTCGGAAAAGCATTACCCTTATTTGGTCTGAGAGAATTCAATTCTCCTTTATCCTTATAATGGCGCACTATCTCTTTAAATGCAATACAAAATCCTATCCTATTTAATTCTTCCGGTGAGAAATAACGTTTCCAAAGGGTAGCAGATGCGTCATACAATTTCAACTTCTTGAATTTTTCTACAAGAGAAGATTCTCGAATTACCTCAACTGCAGGACCCCAAAAGTAGCGAGTATCATATTTTTCCCATAGATCAGCAGTATAGTACTCAGAATTGGGATTTAATCCATCAGCAACAATGCATTCCCTATTGATTTTTCCAGTATACATATCATGATCAATCCATGTCTTTGTATCAAATCTATTCTTCATGAATTTTATAGATTCATCTAATACCTGACGGCTTGAATTTGAGCCGTCTGGTGTGTGTAAGCATATATCATAGTTACCAGTTTCATTGAGTTGATCTAAAAAATCGAGAAATTGAGGCCAATCAGGATCGTCTCGAATTGAAGAACCCGAAAGACTTCCGGCATCAGTATAAAAGATACTCTTGGTTACGGGTATTTTATGCCCCACAAAACCTCCAACTGCATCTGCAATGCTTGAGATATCTTCAGAACCGAAATATGCTGCTCTTTGTGTCCGGATATTTCCCCCGTCAGCATGTTCTGTGAAGACATAGCCTGCAAGATATCCGTATGGAACTAACATAATCCTTGGAGTAAACTTAGGGATACCTCCTAAATAAATGGAAAAACTGTTATTTCTTTCATTTCCGGCGATGTATTTTGATGTAGAAAGATCAATCCATTTGCCACGCTGACCTTAATCCATTGCCAAAACGCACGCCTTGTCTCTGCAGCCAGTATTCCGAATCAAAAGATTGAACATCAACTTGTCTGTTCTTTCGATATACCTCAGAGACATTTACATCAAAAGCAGCAATTAATGCCTCTCTCCAAACGATTGTATTTTTACTATAGAGAGTTTTAATGTTAACCTCTATTCTGGACATGTTATTATGTACGGTAAGCAATATCCTTACATGTGTATCCAATGGTCCATCGCCCATAATTGAAATTGTGCTGTCGCTGCTCAACTTTACTGATACGTTAACCAGCCCCCAATTATCTTTAACACCTTCATAAGCTGAATAATATGCAAGATCAGACATAATGCCTTCGCCTCCGAGCGTTTTTATGGTTACCCTTCCATATTTATTTGCAGAGAGTTTATACCAGGAGCTTTTAAGTCCTACCTCATTCACATCAGATGTATAGGGTTTCAAATCACCGTCATGGATATCGGGCAAATATGATACGGGCTTTGATGCAGCAAAATATCCGATGGTAATAAACGTTGCAATAGATACTATTGTAAAAAGTATAATCACTAACAATATTTTGACAAATAATATTCGCAATAATGTGAAATGAGCTTTTGTTTTCATAGTATCTTAATATTTCCCTGATTATAAGATTAATGAAACTGCTGTGAAAAGAACCAGGTCATACAGGAATTCAAGATTCACTTAATTAAAAAGGATGCGGCTATAAAATCTTATTAACTTTCCCTTCTCATAATCCCATGAGAGTTCATTAAGTACCCTGTTATATGCATATGTACTCATTTGTGTTCTGAGTTCCGGATCATCAATCAATTGCACAATTTTATTTGCAAAGTCAAGAGTATCACCACATCTGGCATAAAGGGATGCCTCCTGAGCAGAAAACCTGCCCTCCTTTAAATCATATTGAACAACGGGCTTTTTGAGGGCCATATATTCCATTATTTTATTCATGGTGGACAGATTATTCATTTCAGTTGGCTTATCCGGATTTACACATATATCTGCTGTATTTAAAATTGCAACAAGTAAATCGTCAGGGACTCTCCCATAGAAATCAACAAACTCATTAAGATCTAATTTTTCTGACAACTGTTTCATCATTTCGAGGTCGCTACCGCCACCAACTACTGCAAATTGAATATCATTACGCTTAGATACAATAATTCTCACACTTTCAAGAAGTAGATCAATACCTTCCTGTTCTCCGATTACACCAACATAGCCTACAAGGTATTTTCTTCCTTTGCGAAATTGATTATCAGGAGGAAGCAATTTAAGCCGGTCAAGTTTTGGGCCACTCCTTATTACCTGAATTTTATCTTCTGCCATTTTCCCCCTACTAATTGCAATTTCCTTGTATGATTCGTTAGTGGCAATAGAATAATTAGCAGTGGAAAAAGTCAGCCTTTCAAATAAAATCATCATATTGTATAAAAAGCCTTTCCTGTTAAATTTTGCATAATATAATTCGGGGTTAATATCATGATGATCAAATACATATCGTACTCCAAAAATTTTGAAACATAATGCCACTAAAAAAATCAGATCAGGGGGATTACAACCATGTATGACATGAAACCTCTTTTTAAAATAGATTTTCCAGCTTAAGAAAAACTCCCAGAATAAAGCAATTCCATATTCTATCAGGTATCCAAAAGCACCCCTGGCATCATACGGAAGATAATGCCTGTAAATTTCTATACCGTCAATTACTTCATAGGAGGCATTATAGTCCTTCATCTTTGGACAGATAATGCTGACTTTAGCTCTATTATCCTTTAAGGTATTCGCTTCCTGCCAAACCCTTCTGTCAAAAGGAACAGGAAGATTTTCGACTATGATTAAAATATGCTTATTTTGAAATGAAGACATCACTACCAATTTATTCCTAAATAATTACTTTTTGAAAGAATTGCATCATCTAACCTAACAAAATCAACAATTATTTTATTATCAATATCCTCAACCAGTTTAATAAATTCAGGCTCTTTAGTGTTGATGACAATTATATCGCAATTATTAATTAATTCCTCCGGGTCGCTGACCAGCAGACTAGATAAATGCGGTATTCTCGAATCAATGTATTCCTTGTTAGTCCCGGTTAACATAGCCACATTTATATTTTTGTCATAAATAACAATATCGCACCCTTTACCGAGCAATGCTTCAATAATAGTGACTGTGGGGCTGTTCCTCAGATCGTCCGTTCCAGCCTTGAAGCTTAACCCGAGGAAGCCAAGCTTTTTATCCCAGTACTTATAAATGAGCTTTATTGCACGCTGAATCTGAAGATCATTTGTTTTATGGATTGCATCAATGACAGGAACATCTATATATAGATCATGAGCTAGGGTCTGTAATCCTTTTAAGTCTTTTGGCAGGCAGGAGCCGCCATATGCGAAACCAGGTTTGAAATAATACGGTGAAATATTCAGTTGTTTATCTTTGCAGAAAATATCCATTACCTTATGAGAATCGATTCCCAATTCGGAACAGATATTCCCGATTTCGTTGCTGAAAGAGATCTTAAGTGCATGGTAAGTATTATTAATATACTTCATGATTTCTGCAATTTTCAGATCAGTAATTATAACCTCAGCCGGTAATTGTCTGTATAGATCAGCTACTTTTTCAGCAGCATTAATATTGTCTGAACCAATAAGTGTTAGCGGCGGATTATAATAATCCTGCACAGCGGTTCCCTCTCTTAAAAACTCAGGATTATCAACAATAGCAAAATCTTCATTTCTCTTTTTACCGGAGATCCTTTCGACAATAGCTGCAAATTTATCGCATGTACCTGGCATTATAGTCGAGCGTATAGCGATAATATGAAAAGTATCTTTATGTTGCAATGCTTCACCAATGTTCTCAGCCACCTTAAAAATGTATTGCAGATTCAAATGTCCTTTATCGGTACTAGGCGTACCGACTGCAATGATAGAAATGTCACTACCTTTAATTGCCAACTGATTATCTGTAGTCGCACTTATGTGACCTGCAGATTTTTGTTCCGCAATTATGGTATCCACATCTTTTTCAATAATGGTGGCTTTACCCGAGTTTATTTGATCTACCTTTGACGGGTTAGTATCCACACCTATAACAAAATGCCCGTTTTTTGCCAAACAGCCCAGACTTACGCAACCTACATAACCAAGACCAAAAATGCTAATATTCATATTAAACTATTTTAATTACAAATTTAAAAGTTGTCGTACATTCAATCTGAGTTTTACAATAAATGACATTTGTGGCTTCCTTTTTCATAAATGAATCGGAATACCATCCCAAAATCTGAGGCTTCATTTGTCCCTTTATCACAACTGGATCGAGTTTTTCATCAACATAAAATTCTATTTTTCTGACAAGGTTTTTTGAAACCAGATAGGAATTTGGTGATACCTGAGTAATAACAGCTTCAGGATGGATATGAAAAGGGATTTCAACCAGTATTTTCCTGTTTTTCCTGATTGCAATAGTGTCCTCTATTTGAAATTCATTTTTCGGTTTATCAAACACAATTTCGCGAATATGCTGAGTATCTTCTTTATTATAACCATTGTGAGTAGCTTTGATACGGTCTATCCTGTCGCTTAATTCCAGCTCAATTATACTTGTTTTATAATGTTTTACCCATAGCGTTGGCCCCACACTCACAGACTGATCTTTCTGATTAATGCGGATTGTATTATGTGCCAGTGTGCCAATAAAATAGCTACGCCACTCGGGTTCTGTATGATAAGTATAGGTTCCCGAGTCTATGAATACTGGTTGTCCATCAACGTGTAAGATAAAGGAAAGAGCGTCCGCGTGTCCATGAGCAGCTATAGAGAGGAATCCAAGGGGAGCAGCGTCAAAATGCAAATATATTTCTTTGTCATTTTCTTTTTTTCGACAGATAAAGTGACCCTCTTCTCTATAGAATTTGGAACTCTCAATAATACTTATGTTATCAATTGACTCATATACCAATTTCCCCCGATCACCAAATAAAAAATTATTCTTTTGATCAAAACCATTGCTTTTAGATTTAAGTACCGGATCGTTGAACAGGATGGCCCCCGAAGTCAACAAAGATTTGAAATTATTAAATTTTTCATCAGAATCAATAATGAAACATTTCCCGTCATCCTCATCACCATATTTTGGAAAATTCCCATTACAATCAAGGAAATTATAAATATAACATAAGATCTTGTATAGTTGTTGTTTGTATTGTTCTGAAAAAGCTTTATTTGTTTTTTCACCGATTATAAAACACACTAGAAAAAAATCGGTAATGAATTGAATATATTCGGCAGCTTCTTCTTTGTTTATACCCTCTCTAGAATGTTGATTAATGATTTCATTTTCGAGACCCTCGTGAGCATATCTGACCCATTTTTCTGATTCTTTGAATTCCCATTTTGAGGATGCGATAAATAGTCCTGCGTACTCAGAGATCAGGTGGTTATTTGCGGAAGAATATTTTGATGGATTTTCATAAGAATAAATGCAATGCTTTTTAATCAGAGGCAACCAGGTATCTTCAACAAATTCTTTAAAATTGTCATCTCTTGAAATAATATTATCGGTATCTAAAATCTCCCAGCATAGAAACCAGGTTATTAATCTTAGGTTGATTTCAATATTGCTGTACCAGTTTATACCTGAAAGGAAGGGATTCTGCAAAGACCATGATTTATTTATTTGCATAAAAAGATCTAATTCACTCTTGCTATTAGTAATCTTATAGTTGATACAAATACTTACCAAAAACTGTAGTCGGTTGATTTCCCAGACACATTTCGCCGATAGGTTAGGATTTCCCCTGATATTTATTTTTCTGTAAAAAGATGGCAGAAAAGCTTCTCCCGATAATAAATCTTTTTGCCAATTTATTGCTTGCGGGTTGCTGTAATTGAAATCGGCACCAAACACGCTTAATGTATTTGGACGGAATTTTGCATTTTTAATATGAAAGCCTAGTATGTTTTTTTTTGAAACAGGATCTTTTGACAATAATTCAAATTTATATCCGAACTTATTTTTCAGGTAACCACGTATCGATTGTTTAAGCCTGAAGGATATTTCCTTTCCTGACATTGTCATTAACCTGTTCAAATACCACTTATTCATCAGACGAATTAGCAATGTCTATCTTTAGACCTTGTTAATGTTCATATTCTTATACCTCAACGTACGATAAAAAATTACTCACTGCTTGTTGGATAACTAAATCTTCGTTAATTATCAATTAAATAATTTGTTTGATATCTTTTCCAATTTTTACAGTCTTATGATTATTATAAAAATAAAGACTAATCATTAACAAAATGAAAGATGCTATACACTCATATATTTCTCCAGCTGCGTTAATATATGGCTGCGGACTGTCTCCAGGAAGTATAGCACTGTGTAAAACCCAATATGTTGCCCAGCTTATAAAGAAAAACAGGCCAATTGAAATTGGGGGTATTGGTACCTTGATTTTCATTGTAAGACGAGAAATAAATTTAAAATGATATGCACAAAAAGGTAAAACAATACCAAAAAGCATAGTAAAAAGTCTGAATAAGAAATTTATTTCTAATAACCTGCTTACTCCATAGTTCGGCTTACCTTGAGAATTAACACCGTGGAATATTTTTATATTATGGAAAGTAAATTCGTGTTGTACATTTATCTTATTTATTGATTCGGGTGTTTTAAATCCAAAAATGCGCTGACCCCATGAGATTTCTTCACCAGCACCAATAAACATAACCATAGCTAAAATTAAAAAAAATGGATTTTTGGTTCTAAAATAAGTCAAGAAAAAAAGAGTAGATGCTATCCAAAAGAAAATGGGAGTTAACCATTCAAAGAAATGGTCTTCAGCTCCTAAATTTGATACAGTTTCTACGCTGAAAAAGATATATACAGAATAACTTAAGATAACTACCAAAGCAACGGCCAGTATATAGAATTTCAAATATTCGATTTCTTTAATATATTGATTAAGTGATGGTTTTAAACATAGAGGTTTGGTTAAAATATTGATTTCCTTAAGATTGAACATAACTTGTCTTATTAGGTTATTGTTTAAAAATCATCTTTTATTATTAGATTCGTTTCCTGGTATGATATACTCAACAATGAGAATGAATTAGTAGATGAGTAGATGCTTAAATCCTTATTAATTATTAATTAAATAATTTGTTTGATATCTTTTCCAATTGGTACGATCTTTTGATTATTATAAAAATAAAGGCTAACAATAAAAATAATGAATGATGCTATACACTCAAATATTTCTCCGGCTGCATTAATATATGGATGCGGGCTATCTTTAGGAAGTATAAAACTATGCAAAGCCCAATATGTCACCCAGCTTATAAAGAAAAATATGCCAATTGAAATTGGAGGTATTGGCACCTTGACTTTCATGGTTATACGAGATATAAATTTAATGTGATAGACACAAAAAGGTAAAACAATTCCACAAAACATAATGCATAGCCTGAATAAAAAATTTATTTCTAATAATCTGCTTAGTCCATAGTTAGGTTTACCTTGAGAATCAACACCTTGGAATATTGCTATATTATGGAAAGTAAATTCGTGCTGGACGTTTATTTTATTAAGTGCTTCGGGTGTTTTAAATCCAAAAATACGCTGACCCCATGAGATTTCTTCGCCAGCACCAATAAACATAGCTATAGCTAAAATTAGAAAAAATGGATTTTTGGTTTTTAAAAAAATTAAGAAAAAGATAGCAGTAGCTATCCAAAAGAAAATGGGAGTTAACCATTCAAAGAAATGGTCTTCAGCTCCTAAATTTGATACAGTTTCTATATTAAAAAAGATATATACAGAATAACTCAAGACAGTTACCAATGCAACAGCCAGTATATAGAATTTCAGATACTTGATTTCTTTGATATATTGATTAAGTATGAGTTTCAAATGATCAAGTTTGGCTAAAACACTAAATTTCTTAAGATTAGACATAATTTCTTTTATTAGGTTATAGTTCAAATATCATCCTCTTATCCTTATATTCGTTTCTCAGAGTCTGATTTCATTAACGTCGAGAATGAATGAATGAATGGATACGTTAATCCTAATTAAGTATAAATTAAATAATTTGTTTGATATCTTTTCCAATGGTTGCAATCCTATTATTATTATAAAAATAAAGACTAACAATTAAAATAATGAAAGATGCTATACACTCAAATATTTCTCCGGCTGCATTAATATATGGCTGCGGGCTTCCTTTAGGAAGTATAACTCTATGCAAAGCCCAATATGTCGCCCAGCTTATAAAGAAAAACAGGCCAATTGAAATTGGAGGTATTGGCACTTTGACTTTCATGGTTATACGAGATATAAATTTAATGTGATAGACACAAAAAGGTAAAACTATTCCGCAAAACATAATGCAAAGCCGGAACAAAAAATTTATTTCTAATAATCTGCTTAGTCCATATTTAGGCTTACCTTGAGAATCAACACCGTGGAATATTGTTATATTATGGAAAGTAAATTCGTGCTGTACATTAATCTTATTTATTGATTCGGGTG
>PLML01000103.1 GCA_003141525.1 Bacteroidales bacterium | reverse complement strand
CTTTTTACTTTTAACTTTTTACTTTTTACTTTTTACTTTTAAATATCATGAATCCACAGGAACAGTTAATAGCCTTAAAGCCGGAGAAAGAGTTTTTTATAGGAATTGATTCCGATGGTTGTGCTTTTGATACAATGGAGATAAAACAAAAAGAGTGTTTCTGTCCTAATTTCATAAAGTATTTCAGGTTGCAGCCGGTTTCGAAGTATGCCCGGGAGACCTGGGAATTTGTGAATCTTTATTCATCCAACAGGGGATGCAATCGTTTCCTGGCAGTAAATGAGACGCTCAGACTTCTGGCAACCCGTCCCGAAATAAAGGCCAGAAATTTCACCGTACCTTCTGCTGACCCGCTTATAGAATGGACAAGGAAAGAGACAAAGCTCGGGAACCCTGCATTGAAAAAGTACGCAGCCGAAATAAATGATCCTTTAATTACACAGACTCTGGAGTGGTCACTGAAAGTTAATGACGATATAGCAAAGATGGTATTTGGAATAACTCCCTTTCCTTTTGTAAAAGAGTGCCTCGATAAAATAAAGTCAAATACTGATATTATGGTTGTTTCACAGACACCGTTTGAAGCGTTGAAGCGCGAATGGGAAGAGAACAGGATTGACCATTTTCTCAGGATGATAGCCGGGCAGGAACATGGAACTAAAGCAGAACATCTGAAATATGCAGCAAAGGGTAAATATCCTGATGATAAAATACTTATGATTGGAGATGCTAACGGTGATCTTAAAGCTGCCAAATCTAACGGCGTACTCTTCTTCCCTGTTAATCCGGGAAAAGAGGAAGAATCGTGGAAAAAGCTTTATGAAGAAGGCGTTGACCGGTTCTTTGCCGGTAACTATAAAGGCGCTTATGAAGAGGAACTGATAAAGGAGTTTAAGACTTATCTGCCAGAGTATCCGTACTGGAAGCAGGTGTGAGGCGTGAGGTGTGAGCTTAATAATATATTATGACTAAAGACAAAAGTTAAAAGACAGATTGAATATTCTAATACAGAGAGAATTAGTCCCGCTCTGCGGGATTGGGGGGCCAAAATAAGTAAGAAATATAATTATGATATATTACAAACTAGGATCGGAAAATACTGTCCTTGATTCAAAAGATCTTGCATCCGGAATTTTTTCTGCATTGGAAAAGCTTGGCGTCAGGAAAAAGGTGATAGTGGTTCCTCCCGACTGCACGCGATTTCATTCAAGAGGCGGGGAACTTACGTCTTATATTTACCGGTACTATAAGAATAACCTGAAGGATATCCTTCCTGCCCTTGGTACCCACTCTCCCATGACCGACAATCAGATTGGCGAAATGTTTAAAGAAGTTCCAAAGTCACTTTTTCGTGTACATAACTGGAGAAAGGACGTCGTAACAGTTGGTACCATTCCCGGAGTATTTGTATCTGATATTACAGCAGGTGCTTTGAACTATTCCTGGCCCGCTCAGCTTAACAGACTGATTTTCAATGGCGGACATGATCTTATATTATCAGTAGGACAGGTTGTCCCTCATGAAGTTATAGGTATGGCAAATTATAACAAGAACCTGTTTATAGGCACAGGAGGGCCTGAAGGAATTAATAAAAGTCATTTTATCGGAGCAGTTTATGGCATGGAACGCATTATGGGAAAAGCTGATAACCCTGTGAGGTCTCTCCTGAACTATGCCTCCGCAAATTTTACCAGCCATTTGCCAATTGTATATGTACATACTGTAATAGGTCGCGATAAAGGAGGAAAGCTTGTGGTAAGAGGACTTTTTATAGGCGATGATGAAGAAGTATTCAGAGTTGCAGCGGATCTTTCACTCAAAGTAAACTTCAATGTACTCGAAAAACCATTGAAAAAAATTGTTGCCTATCTCGATCCTTCAGAGTATAAAAGCACCTGGCTTGGGAACAAAAGTATTTACAGAACACGTATGGCCATGGCTGATAATGGGGAGCTGATAGTTCTTGCACCAGGGTTAAAAGAGTTCGGTGAGGATAAAGAGATAGACCGGTTGATCAGGAAATATGGTTATCGAGGAACGCCAGCTACATTGCAATCTCTGAATGAGAATGAAGAACTAAATTATAATCTGAGTGCAGCTGCTCATCTGATTCACGGTAGTTCTGAAGGAAGATTCTCAATTACTTATTGCCCTGGTCACCTTACAAGGAAAGAAATAGAATCAGTAAATTTTAAATATCATGACCTCAATGATATACTGAAGAAATTCGATCCAAAAAAATTAGAAGAAGGTTTAAATACTATGGACGATGGAGAAGAAGTCTACTTCATCTCAAATCCTGCTGTTGGATTATGGACATCAAAGCAACGGCTGGCATAAAAATTAATACTAAATTCATAATATGATCAACTGGGGAATAATTGGATGTGGTAATGTAACTGAGGTAAAAAGTGGACCGGCATTTAATAAGGTCAGGGATTCGAAGCTGATAGCCGTTATGCGGAGAGATATCATCCTGGCTGAGGATTATGCCCGGCGACATAATGTTCCAAAGTTTTATTCAAAGGCTTCGGATCTTATTAACGACAAGGATATCAATGCTGTATATATTGCTACTCCCCCGGGAAGCCATGCCGAATATGCCCTGGAAGTTATAAAAGCCCGCAAACCGGTTTATATCGAGAAACCAATGGCAGTAAACTATTCCGAATGCCTTAAAATAAATAATGAAGCTGAGAAACACCGGGTTCCGGTTTTTGTAGCATATTACAGGAGGGCTCTTCCCGGCTTCCTTTTTGTTAAAGATCTTATTAAAAACGGGAGTATAGGAAAAGTGCTATTTTTGATGATCCAGTTATTCAAGTCTTCTTCTGATGATGAAAAAACCGGGAAACCCTCATGGCGGGTTGATCCCAAAATATCTGGCGGAGGACATTTCTTCGATCTGGCTTCCCATCAGCTTGATTATCTGGATTTTCTTTTCGGACCAATTCGGAAAGTTAAATCTAATGCAGTAAATCAGGCAGGTCTTTATAAAGCTGAAGATTTTGTTTCTGCAGAGTTTATTTTTGATAATAATATTGTCGGAACCGGCATGTGGTGTTTCAGCGTTTCGCCTGATAGCAGCAGAGATATTATCGAGATTACTGGAGACAAAGGTTCCATCAAATTTTCCACCTTTAGTTTTGAACCGATTGTCCTTACAAATGATTCGGGACGTCAGGAATTCATTAATGAACGCCCTGAGCATGTTCAGTACTATCTTATTGAAAAAATAGTTCAATCACTAAAAGGGCAAGGGGATTCTCCCAGTACAGGAATAACCGGAGCCAGAACCAGCAGGATTATGGATGAGGTTGTTGCGGAATATTACAAGAAAGGTTAAAGGCAAAAGACAAAAGACAAAAGTCAATGTACTAATATAGACAAAATTAGCCCCCCCCCGCCTACCGGCAGGCAGGCTTTAGGGGGGTTGGGGGGCAAAAACGTATAGCAAGCAACATTTAATATCTCATGAAAAATTCGACATAAAACAGAATATAATAAATAAAATCTTTTAGTTATGAGTAATTTATCAGATATCGGGTTAATAGGACTGGCAGTAATGGGTGAAAATCTTGTTCTTAATATGGAGAGTAAAGGATTCAAGGTTTCTGTGTTTAACCGGTCAATGCAGAAAGTTGATGATTTTCTCGCCGGAAGAGCCAATGGCAAAAGGATTATTGGCACTCACTCAATTGAGGAACTTGTCGGATCTCTGGAACGGCCCAGGAAGGTTATGCTGATGATCAAAGCCGGGAATGCGGTTGATGAGGTGATAAATACACTTATCCCACATCTTGCTCCCGGAGATATAATCATTGATGGAGGTAATACTCATTTTCCTGATACAAACAGGAGAACAGCCTATGTAGAAAGCAAAGGTCTTCTTTATATCGGTACCGGAGTATCAGGTGGTGAAGAAGGAGCACTATTAGGACCCTCAATAATGCCTGGGGGATCGAAAGCAGCATGGCAATTTGTAAAACCAATCTTTCAGGCAATTGCAGCCAAAGTAGAAGGTGGCACTCCGTGTTGTGACTGGGTCGGAGAAAATGGAGCCGGTCATTTCGTAAAGATGGTTCATAATGGCATAGAGTATGGTGATATGCAACTTATTACCGAGGCATATCAGATAATGAGAGATATCCTGCATCTGAGTGCAGATGAGATGCACCTGATTTTTAAAGAATGGAATGAGGGTGAACTTGACAGTTATCTCATTGAAATAACCCGCGACATCCTGGCTTATAAAGATTCAGACGGGGAACCACTCGTGGATAAAATCCTTGACACTGCAGGGCAGAAAGGTACCGGGAAATGGACAGCCGTTACTGCTCTCGATCTGGGTATTCCGCTTACATTAATAGGGGAAGCTGTTTTTTCAAGATGTCTTTCCGCTATAAAGAACGAAAGAGTGAAGGCAGCGAAAATACTGTACGGTCCTACTCCAAATTATACCGGTGACAAAGTTAAATTCGTCACTGACATAAAAGAGGCTCTTTATGCATCAAAAATTGTATCGTATGCGCAGGGTTATGAGCTGATGAAGGCTGCAGCAGAAGAATATAAATGGAAACTTAACTACGGTGGGATCGCTCTCATGTGGCGCGGCGGATGTATAATAAGGTCGGCTTTCCTGGGTAAAATTAAAGAAGCCTTTGATCACGATCCTTCCATTACAAACCTTCTTCTTGATCCTTTCTTTAAAGATAAAGTAGAGCATGCACAAAGTGGCTGGAGAAACGTAGTCTCAGCTGCTGCCATGAATGGTATTGCGGTTCCGGCGATCTCATCAGCTCTCGGATATTTTGACGGCTATCGTTGTGAAAAACTGCCTGCCAATCTTTTACAGGCACAACGTGACTACTTTGGTGCACATACCTACGAGAGAACTGATAGACCCAGAGGTGAATTTTTTCATACAAACTGGACAGGTCATGGAGGAGCAACAGCTTCTTCAACATATAATGTCTGATATTGGACCACTTATCAATATTGAATATGAATGAAATTAAAAAAATTGGTGGTTACAGATGGACTGTCTGCGCATTGATATTCTTTGCTACGACTATTAACTATCTCGACAGACAGGTGATCGGTATTCTTAAACCCTTGCTTGAAAGTGATCTGAAAATCGGGGAAGTTGAGTACGGAAATATTGTAACTATTTTCCAGTTGTTTTATGGCTTCTCCATGTTGCTTGCAGGAAGACTTATTGATAAATTCGGAACCAGGATCGGTTATGGAATATCCGTATTTCTCTGGAGTATCGCAGCAATAGGACATTCACTCGCAAAAGGGGTTATAGGATTTGGATTCTGGAGAGCTTTATTAGGTATAACCGAATCGGGTAACTTCCCCTCAGCAATAAAGACAATAGCTGAATGGTTTCCTAAAAAAGAAAGGGCACTGGCTACAGGAATTTTTAATTCAGGGACAAACGTCGGAGCCATACTCGCTCCTGTTGCAGTTCCTGCAATAGTAATTGCATGGGGCTGGCAGGCAGCATTTATTATTACAGGCGCCTTCGGATTCGTATGGATCATTCTTTGGTTTATATTTTATGAGTTACCTGAAAAACAAAGAAAGCTTTCATCCGGAGAACTTGAATATATCAAAAGCGATTTAGATGAAAGAAACGAAAGCTCCAAAACAATCCCGTGGGTTCAGCTTCTGAGATATCGTCAAACATGGATATTCTTTATTGGAAAAGCAATGACAGATCCTATCTGGTGGTTCTATCTTTTCTGGATACCCGGGTGGTTATCAACGGTAAGGGGCGCAGGTCTTGATATTAAATCTTTCGGACTTCCCCTGATTGTTATATATACATCGACTACGTTTGGCAGCATTTTCGGAGGCTGGCTTTCATCATTTATGATAAAAAAAGGGATGTCACCATTCAATGCAAGGAAATACACAATGTTAATATTTGCTCTCCTTGTTATTCCTGTTTTCTTCGCTCAGTCAGGCGGTGTCAGTACGTGGGGAGCAGTGGCTCTTATAAGTCTGGCTGCTTCATCTCATCAGGCATGGTCAGCCAATATTTTTACTACTGTTTCAGATGCTTTTCCTAAGAGAGTAATCAGTTCAGTTACCAGCATCGGAGGTATGGCTGGAGCCATTGGAGGAGCTTTTGTTTCAGTTTTCGCAGGGCACATTCTCAACTTCTTTAAAAAGGCCGGTCATGTTGAAACCGGCTATACCGTTATGTTTACGATTGCTGCATGCGCATATATACTGGCATGGATCATTATGAATATTTTTGCACCTAAAGTTAAAAAAGTGACAATTGATTAGCACTGCCGGTAAAAATTAAAAATAATGTCACCAAAAAAGTCAAGGATTAAGGATATCGCCAGGATGGCAGGAGTTTCCATTGGTACTATAGACCGGGTAATACATAACAGAGGTGAAGTTGCTGAAAAAACCAGGTTGAAGGTTCAGCGAATCCTGAAAGAGACCAATTACTCCCCTAATTTCATGGCACAGGTGTTGAAATCAAAGAAAAGATTCCATCTTGTTTCACTTCTTCCTGCACCTACTGAAGACAACCCTTTCTGGAAAAAACATCCTCTTGGTATGATCAGGGCTATTGAGGAACTCGATCCATTTCCGGTCATACTTAGCCAGGTAACATTTGATATGCAGAATGAAGAGGATTTTCAGAAAAAAACCGGTAATGTTCTTAGTCTCAAACCTGATGGAGTACTTCTTGCGCCAATCTTCAAGTCAGAATCTATCTCTTTTTGTACCCGACTTCAAAAAGAGAAGGTGCCTTTCGTTTTCATTGATGAATATATTGAAGATACTGATTTCCTGGCCTATATTGGTGAAGATATCTTCCAGAGCGGAAGAGTCGCCGGACAACTTACAGACCTGGTCACTCCGGAAAAAAGTGACATACTGGTTGTAACTATTGCAAGAAACATCCGGAATGTTCATCACCTTACCAGCCGAACTGAAGGATTTCTAAGCTATTTCAGGAAATCTGGTAAAAACAAAGGAAAGAAGATAATTATAAATATTCCTGACCCGTCAACTGCTGATGTTAAAAATGCAATCGACAAAGCATTTCTGGATAATCCGGGAATCAGGTCAGTTTTCATCACTGGTTCAAGATCATATCTTATTGCTTTATACCTGGGGAAAAAAGGATTTAATTCAATAGATCTTATCGGATACGATCTTCTGGATTTAAATATTAAGTACTTAAAATCTGGCAATATCAGGTTCCTGATTGGTCAACGACCTGAAGAACAAACATATAAGGGGATAAAAAAATTATTTGAGTACCTGTCGCAGCATAAAATACCTGATAAAATTGAATACCTTCCCGTTGATATCGTTACATCTGAAAATGTTGACTTCTTTTTATAAAATATGAAGATTTTAGGTAAATATTCAATTGGCCTCGGCGACAGATTCGGTCACCAGGGAAGTTCACAATTAAAAGCAATTATTGCGGCATCTGAAAAAGGCATTGAGATAACCCCCGTCTGGAATAAATCAAATCGTGAACATAATACAATAGGAACCCAACCTGAAGATGTCAGGATTGAAGCAGATTCAGTTACAAAAAGCGCAGGATTCAATAAGCCATATTTCGTTGATGCCGACCATATCAACCTTGATACAGTTGATCGTTTTATCGAAAGCTCTGATTTTTTTACGATTGATGTTGTGTCTTATATAGGAATTAGAGCCAGCGATGAAGAAATAGCTCAGTTCCTGTCAGGTGTTGAAAAGTACACCGGTGAATTGAAAATAGCAGGAACAAAATTGTTATTTAAAACATCAAAAAAACAGATAAAACAAATAGCTGAGAAATATCTGTTTGCAGCGAAAAAGGCATGGGATATTTACAGGAAAATTGAAAAAGTTAAAGGGAATGGCAGTTTTATCACTGAAGTTTCAATGGATGAAGTGGCTCAACCGCAAACTCCTGTGGAGCTCTTTTTCATCCTCAGGATGCTGGCAGGGGAGAACTTACCTGTGCAGACTATAGCTCCGAAGTTTTCCGGAAGATTCAACAAAGGCGTCGATTATTCTGGTGATCCTCTATTGTTTGCCAGTGAATTTGAATCTGATCTTTTGGTTATTGACTATGCTGTAAAGGAATTTGGTCTGCCCGGGAATCTGAAGATGAGCATTCATTCAGGATCGGATAAGTTTGCAATCTATCCGCACATTGGTTCAATAATTAAAAAATATGACAAGGGAATACATCTGAAAACAGCAGGGACTACATGGCTTGAAGAAGTGATCGGTCTTGCCGAATCAGGTGGGGAAGGTCTCGATTTTGCCAGGGAGATTTATATTACATCGCTGGAAAAAATCGAAGAGTTGTGCGCACCCTATGTCGATGTCATTGATATTAGAGTCTCTTCACTCCCTTCAAAGCAGGAAGTTTATGGATGGAACAGCAATAAGTTTTCAGACTCATTAAAACATACTCCCGGAAGTTCTGATTATAATCCAGACATGAGGCAATTAGTACATGTCGCATACAAGCTTGCAGCCATACAGAAAAAGAACTATTTCAGGTTGTTGGAAACGAATGAGCAAACCGTCTCGAAGTGCGTTTATGAAAATATTTTTAACAGGCACATCTGCAGGTTATTCGATATAAAATAAGGATCATCACTCCGGAGTTTTCGAACCTGTTATCGTTTTTGCTTCCGTCTGATGCAGATCAAAAATCATGATTTCATTCATTCCTTCTCTTAAAAAGGTAGACGGGCAAAAAAGTTTCTTTTGGGGTCCTATATTCCAGTAACGCCCGAGATTATGTCCATTAACCCAGACAATTCCTTTGGTGTAATTGGAAACATCAATAAAAGTATCAGAATATAAATCCCTTTCTCCCCTTGACAGAACAAAATTACCTTTAAAGAAAACCCCTGGTTTATTAAGCGATTTCCCCGAGGATCTGAGATCCCAGATAAATTTTTTTTCCATCGGAAGATTATATACCTTCCAGTTCAATAATGTAGTTCCGTTAAGTGTCACACTGTCAGTTATGCCCTTTCTGTCAATAAGATTCTTTCCGTAATTTATACGTCCCATTGCTTCAACTAAAATCTCAAGGACAGGCACCTCTGCATTGCTTGCAGGTATATCAATTGAATTTATTCCATCTCTTCTGTCGAGTTTTCCGATGTAATTACCATTCAGAAAAACAGTTGCATAATCATGAACATCAGTCACAGCAAGCTTACCGTTTTTAATTCCTTTAAGTTCAGTTTTATATAAAATAAAACCATGGTACTGACCATAAGCTTCAAAAGTCTTGGGTTGAACTGAGCTCACTGGCTGAGGCAGATTATCCCAGACAGATGTAAATGGCTGCATTCCCATAGGTGTTATTACAAAGGAAGGAACTGAGTCAGGGATTTGCGGAAGTATTTTCCCTTTAGGAAGATATGAGCTGATAAGTTTCCTGAGAGCCATGTACTTAGGAGTAGGCTGGCCCTGCTCGTTAATTGGAGCATCATAATCGTAACTGGTAACATCGGGTTCATAACCTTTACCGCCGGAGTTAGCTCCAGCAGTATATTCGAAATTTGTTCCTCCATGAATAACATAAAAATTAAACGACTTCTTGTTGTCCATAAGGAATTTCACCTCCTTTAATAATTCTGAAGTATCAGGCTTTGCCCATTTCTCACCCCAGTGAGTTAGCCAGCCAGGGTATGTCTCGCTGCTAAATACAGGCACTCCGGGATTTATCTTACTGGCAAGTGCAAAGTCTTCTGAGGAACTTCCGGAATCAAGACCAACTGCGCTCCCAGGAAGAGATCCGGCTTCCAGCATATTTGCCGTCGGACCATCAGCAGTATAAGTTGGTATATTAATACCATTGGAGGCCCAGATTTCTTTCAGCCTTAACAGGTAGTTCCTGTCATTTCCGAAGCTGCCATACTCATTTTCAATCTGTAACATCAACAATGGTCCGCCTTTGGTTATAAGAAATGGTTTTATCACTTCAGCCAGTTTTGCAATATATCGTTCTGCAGCTGCCATAAAACGGGGGTCCATACAGCGCAGTTTTATATCAGGGATCCGCAAGAGGTAAGGAGGAATTCCACCTAGATCCCATTCTGCGCAAACGTAAGGTCCTGGTCTGAGGATCAGCCACATCCCCTCTTCCTGCACAATTTTAAAAAATTCAGCCAAATTATGATTACCAGTGGTAAAATCGTAAACGCCCTCTTCAGATTCATGGTAATTCCAGAAAACATAAGCTGCTATTGTATTGCAACCCATGGCTTTAGCCATCATTATTCTGTGCCGCCAGTATTCATAAGGTATCCTCGCCGGGTGCATTTCGCCGCTGATTATCTGAAAAGGCTGTCCGTCAAGAAGAAATTCTGATGTCCCTAATTTGAAAGTATGTTTCGGTTTCTGAGCCTCGACTGAAAACGAGAAGAAAATTAATATCGTCACAAACAAAATATAAACAATCCGCTTAATCATATTTGTATAATGTGTTTAACGTCAAACTTTATATTCATCAAATTACTTTTGTCTTTTATCTTAATTGAAACACGCCCCTTGCTCCTCCAGGGAGGGGAACTTAACTTATCAATTCTCCTCTTCTCCTTTTCTCTCTGTCTCTCACTCAGGTTCTTCAGATAGCCTGGAAACTATGTAGTTTCCTATAGATTCCATACTGTTTCTCCATTAATTCAGTATGCGTTCCAGACTCAACAATCATTCCATCATCAAGAACGACGATTAAGTCGGCATGTTGTATCGTTGAAAGACGATGTGCAATTACTACTGAAGTCCTGTTTTTCATAAGTTTAAGTATTGCGTCCTGAACAAGCCTTTCTGATTCTGTATCGAGAGCAGAAGTTGCTTCATCGAGAATCAGAATCGGCGGATTAGCCATTATCGCTCTTGCAATGCTTATTCTTTGTCTTTGTCCTCCGCTTAGTTTATTTCCTGATTCACCTACAGCGTTTTCATAACCTTGTTCGGTCTCCATTATAAACTCGTGCGCATTGGCGATTCTGGCAGCAGATTCAACCTTTTCCGTATCAGCTGTATTTACTCCGAAAGCTATATTCTCTCTGAAAGAAGTATTAAACAGGATAGGATTCTGACTTACAATACCCATGAGGTATCTCAGATCCTTTATCTTAAGATCTCGAATATCAGCACCGTCAATCAAAATACTGCCCTGATCACAGTCCATAAACCTCGGAAGCAGATCTGCAAGAGTTGATTTTCCAGCGCCCGACTTACCCACAATAGCTATCGTCTGGCCTTTTTTTATTTTCAGGTCGATATTCCTGAGTACTGGTTCGTTGTTATACGCATACCACACTCCTTTAAATTCAATTGAATCATTAAATCCGTTAACAGAGGCTGCATCTTTTTTTTCTGTGATAGTTTCCTCAGCATCGAGTACCTGGTCGATTCTGTCAATTGAAGCCATTCCTTTCTGTATAGCAAAATACGCAGTGGTAATGTTTTTTGCAGGCTGAATTATCTGTGAAAAGACAACCAGATAAACAACAAGACTGGCAGGTGTCATATTACCCGATCCATGAAGGACAAGGTTGCCTCCAACATACATTAAAATCATTACAACGATGGTAGCAAGAAATTCGCTTATAGGTGATGCCAGATATGCTTTTCGAATTACCCTCTTAAACACTTTGGCATATTTTTCATTTGACTCTGCAAACTGTGTCTTCATCTTTTCTTCAGCATTAAACCCTTTAACTATTCGTAAACCGGTAAGTGTCTCCTCCACAATAGTAAGAAGCTTTCCAAGATTTTGTTGCCCGACTAGCGAAGATGATCTTAAAGTTCGGCTGGCCCGTCCGATAAGCCAGGCACTCACAGGAAGAAGCGCCAGAGCAAACAGGGTTAACTCGTAACTTGATATAAAAAGGTAAATAACAAAAACCAGTATTAAGATTGGATCTCTGAACATCATTGTAAGTGAAGACATTACAGAAATCTCAACTTCCTGAACATCATTGGATATTCTGGTCATAACATCACCTTTCCTTGCATCAGTAAAGAATGACAGAGGTAGTCTGAGTATCTTGTGATAAAGTTTTTTCCGAAGATCTCGGACAGTGCTTGCCCTTATAAATGCCATGCAATTATTGGCCAGAAAAATGAAACCGTTTTTAAAAAAACTGGCCCCTATTACAATCAACACTACTAACATCAATGCTCCCGACTGTCCGTTTTTTTCAATAAAAACTGAAAGATAGTATTTGCTGAAAGCTCCGATATATTCCGAAGTTAACTTAAATGGGCCGGGGTTTGTGACTGCCACTGCACCGCTGAAGAGCACCGTCAGAAAAGGTTTTACCAGTGTAAAAGTAAGAAGTGCAAACAACGCACTTAAAATATTGTAAATTATGTTCTTAACTGCTGACCATTTATAAGGTGCAAAGTATTTTAGCAGCAATCTGATATTCTTCATCTATTATATATTTGATCAAAAACCTGTGTAATTGAATGGAGTGATTGCCTTTAATTCGGTTTTTACGGCATCATTAATGTCCAGGTTTTCAATGAAGTTCGATAATGATTCAAAAGTGATTTTCTGATTTGTGCGTGTGAGTTCGAGAAGTGCTTCATATGGATTTGGATAACCCTCTCTTCGCAATATTGTCTGGATAGCCTCCGCCACGACAGCCCAGTTATTTTCCAAATCGCTTTTAATCTTGTCATTATTCACAATCAACTTATTAAGCCCTTTTAATAAAGAATTAAAGGCTATAAGCGAATGACCAATGGGGACACCGATATTTCTTAAGACTGTGGAATCCGTCAGGTCGCGCTGTAGTCTCGATATTGGCAATTTCATGGAGAAATGTTCAAAAATTGCATTTGCATAGCCAAGATTGCCTTCACCGTTTTCAAAATCTATAGGATTTACTTTATGAGGCATAGTTGAAGATCCTATCTCCCCTTTCTTTATCTTCTGCCTGAAATAATCGAAAGAAATATATGACCACAAATCCCGGGCCATATCAATCAATATTACATTTATCCTGCGCATATTATCAAATAATGCAGCAAGATTATCATAATGCTCTATCTGGGTCGTGGGTTGAGATCGTTCCAGTCCCAGTTCTTCATTTACAAAGTTATTTGCAAAGGAGATCCAGTCAATATCAGGATATGCAACCTTGTGGGCATTAAAATTTCCTGTCGCTCCACCGAATTTAGCAGAATATGGTATCTGTCCAAAGTACTTTGTTTGGCCATCTATCCTGGCAATAAAAACCTCAATCTCTTTGCCCAGCCTTGTAGGAGTCGCCGGTTGACCATGTGTCCTTGCAAGCATCGGAATATCCTTCCACTCATCTGCAAAAGAAGCCAGAGTCTCTCTTAACTCATAAAGAACAGGGAAATAGACATTTATCATTGCATCCTTAATAGATAAGGGTATTGCGGTATTATTTATATCCTGGGATGTGAGACCAAAATGAATAAATTCGCTCCACTTTCCCCAACCCGACTGGAAAAACTTTTCTTTCAGGAAATATTCGATTGCCTTTATATCATGATTTGTGATTTTCTCTCTTTCTTTGATTTTTTCCGCATCTGTTAAGTCAAAGTCCTCATATATTGATCTTAGAATCTTGAAATTATCTTTTTTAAAATCAAGCAATTGAGGCAGAGGGATGCCGCAAAGAGAAATGAAATATTCTATTTCCACCATCAGACGATATCTGATCAGCCCGAATTCAGAAAAATACATGTCGAGTTCATCAACCTTTTGTCTGTATCTTCCGTCAAGGGGAGATATGGCAGTAAGAAAATTTAATTCCATTATTTATCAGATTGGTGTTTCACTTGTTATATGAATAAGTACAAAAATACTATTTTAGATGTTGTAAAAAAAAAGGTATGGATAAAATCAGAATTTCAGCTGTTAAATATGCAAATACCTATCCGTTTATTTATGGATTGGTGGAAAGCGGATTTGAAAAGAAGGTAATCCTCGAAACCGACCATCCGTCGGATTGTGCGGCAAAACTGATTTGCGGAAGAGTTGATATAGGACTTATTCCAGTGGCTGCTCTTCCACAGGTGAAGGATTATAATATTATCAGCGATTACTGCATTGGTGCCAACGGGAATGTCAGAACTGTTCTGCTTTTAAGCAACTGCCCTTTTGAAAAAATCAGGAATATATATCTCGATTATCGCTCGGAGTCTTCAATTAATCTGACAAAAGTTCTGGCAAAAAACAGCTGGAAAAGAGAGTTCAGATGGATCAGTACATCAAAAGAATTTGACTTTCTGAATATTGGTCCTGATGAAGGAGTCGTACTTATCGGTGACCAGTGTTTTGAACTTGGAAACAGGTTCAGATACAAAATTGATCTCGCAAAAGAATGGAAGGAGTTTTCAGGGCTTCCATTTGTTTTCGCCTGTTGGACATCAAACAAACAGCTTGATAATGACTTTATTAAAGACTTTAACAAAGCTCTGTCGCTGGGAGTAAATAATATTGACGGAGTGGTAAATAAATTTGGACAGACAGGAACTATTACAGGTGAAATTCTCAGGACTTATCTTAATGAAAATATTGATTTCAATTTTAATGATGAGAAGAAAACAGGACTTAAGTTATTTCTGGAACTGATGGGGAAACTTTAAAATAATGGACAACTTAGACTTACATAATGATCTGACAATAAGAGATTATCAGGAAGATGACTATGACGAGATAGTTAAATTCTGGTTTTTGACCAACATGGGTAATCCGGAAAGAGGCGATAACAGGGAGACTATAAGAAGGACTCTTGAGTTAGGAGGGAAACTGATTTTAATGGAATCAAAATCCACAAAACAGATTTGTGGCACATCATGGATGACATATGATGGCAGGAGAATTGTGCTTCATCATTTTGGAATATTACCCGAATGCCAGGGCAAAGGGCTTTCAAAAATTCTTTTAAAAGAGTCTCTTCAATTTGTTAAAAACATGCATACCCAGGTTAAACTTGAGGTTCATTCCACTAACGTAAAAGCAATCAATCTATATCAGAAATTCGGATTTCAACATCTGGGGGAATATAAAGTCTACATAATCAGGGATACTTCAAATTTGTAAAAATGTTATTCAAGTTGTTTATTTAATGTTTAACTTTGGACCTTGATGCGACTTAAACAACTATTTTAATAAACTTAGCAAAATTATCATGGCTAAAACAATCACCTTTAACGAACTACGGAAGATTAAAGACCAGTTACCCTCCGGTAGTATGAGACAGATTGCAGAAAAACTGGATTTGAATGAAGAGACAGTTAGAAACTACTTCGGAGGGAGAAATTTTGACAAAGGCCAAAGTGTTGGAATTCATTTTGAACAGGGACCGGATGGTGGTATAGTTACTATTGATGATACAACTATACTTGATTTGGCCCAGAAGATGATCAACTACTAATTCATTATCTGACAGCCTGTTCAAAAGCAAAAGGCTCAATCTTTTGCTTTTTTTTTGTTTTTTATGAACATCACCGGGACGATAGAATCCGCCGAAAAACAATATAAACAGATCCTTGAAGATTTTTTCAATTCTGTCTATAGTGAAAAATCTCTCTCTTCACATGGAATAGATCATCACAGGAGGGTCTGGAACTATTCAAAGGAGCTGCTTGAACTGATTCCTTTAGAGAA
Organism: Bacteroidales bacterium; assembly: GCA_003141525.1. Lineage (GTDB taxonomy): Bacteria > Bacteroidota > Bacteroidia > Bacteroidales > VadinHA17 > LD21. The sequence goes on along the minus strand of PLML01000103.1, from coordinate 2,423 downwards.
CATTGCTAATACCTCTCAGCTCGCTTCTGAACTGATAATTGCAAGTTACCTGCATGATATTGGTATGTCAGTTGATCCGGGTGTAAAGCACGGAGGTTATAGCAGAGATTTATGCATCCAATTTTTAATCAAAAATAATATCCATCGAAATGATTGGAAGGATGTTTTGGAAGCCATTAAAAACCATGACAATAAAGATTATGCCCGCAATGCCTCCATGAATGAACTGCTCACAATTCTTTCGGTTGCTGATGATCTTGATGCTTTTGGATACACCGGAATATTCAGGTACTCTGAAATTTATCTGACCAGGGGAATTGATCCCAAAAAGACAGGTTATCTGATCAGGGAAAATGCTGAAAAAAGGTTCGACAATTTTGTAAAAGCTTTTGGATCAGAGAGTGAGATAGTACAGAAGCATAAAAAAAGATATAATATCCTTGATGACTTCTTCAGCAGATACAATGAACAGCTTCCCTCCTATCATTTTGGCGAGTCGAATCCCTGGGGCTTTTGCGGAGTGATTGAAATTATTCACTTTATGATGAAGAATAAGCTACAATTAGAAGACCTTTTTATGGAACCACATAAGTTTTCATCTGATCATGTGATTCTATGGTATTTCACTGAATTGGAAACAGATTTATCCTGCTTTTGAAATCATTAACCGCAAAGTACTCAAAGATTTAATTCCCAAGGACGCAAAGAAATACATGATATGATTTTAACTTTGCGTTCTTTGCGCCTACTTTGTGACCTTTGTGGTTAAAGAAGATTTCAGAGAGATGCAAGAAATAAATAGTTATATGATTAAAACCAAATCAAAAATACCCACTCCTTTCAATCCTGAAGATTTCAGAAAAGAAGGGCATATCCTTGTGGACAGGTTATCAGACTATCTCCACGATGCTTTATCCGGAAAGGAAATGGCCGTGTTGCCATGGAGTGATCCTGACCGTCTCGTGGATTTTTTTTCATTCGATTCAGCCGGCGGAGAGGAAGAATCGCTGGATGCCTTTATTAAAAGGATCATTGATAATTCAATCCATATATATCATCCGCACTATATCGGTCACCAGGTCACATCTCCCCTTCCTGCTACTGTGCTTGTTCAGTTCTGTACCACTCTACTTAACAATGGCGCCGCAATTTATGAGATGGGTCCGGTAAATATGGCAATGGAAAGAAATGTGATTAAAAGGTTTGAATCTCTTATCGGATATTCGACCGGATGCGATGGCATATTTACTCATGGCGGTACTGCAGGAAATCTCACTGCAATGCTGGCAGCAAGACAGGTAAAGACCGATTACAATATATGGGAAGACGGTGTAAAGGGAATCAACAGACCGGGTTACATGATATCAGAACAGGCCCATTACAGTATCGGCAGAAATGTTAAAATTATGGGTCTGGGTGAGGAATCTATCGTCAAAGTGCCGGTTGACAGCCATTTCCGAATGAGAACCGATCTGCTGGAGGAGATAAAAACCGCGGCAGAGAATAAAGGTATTAGAATAATTTCGGTTGTTGCAAGTTCATGTTCCACAGCAACAGGTTCTTATGATGATCTGGAAGCAATTGCCGATTTCTGTGCAAAATATGACTTGTGGATGCATGTTGACGGGGCACACGGCATGGGTGTTCTCTTCTCTGAAAAATACAAGGATCGGATAAAGGGTATAGAAAGAGCCGATTCGGTAGTGATTGATTTCCATAAGATGCTTCTTGTACCTGCACTCAACACACTGGTTATGTTCAGGAATGGAGAAAGATCATTTGAGACTTTTGCCCAGAAAGCATCCTATCTGTTTCAGAAATCGCAGAAAAATGTCTGGTATAATAGTGCAACCAGGACTATTGAATGCACCAAAAGCGCGCTGGGAATTATTGCATATGCTGCAATGAAATACTATGGCAATGGTTACTACAGGCATTATATCGACAGCAGGTATGACCTGGCAGTCACTTTTGCACTTATGGTCAAATCTGACAGCAAGCTACGGCTTGCGGCAGAACCGGAGAGCAACATAATATGTTTCAGATTCGCATCTGAAGGATACAATGACCTTGCTCTAAATCAGATAAACTCTGAAATCAGGAGCAGGATTATAAAAGAGGGTTCTTTTTATATTGTCCAGGCTGAACTTTCGGGAAAAATCTGGTTAAGGCTTACAATAATTAATCCGGTTACTTCAGAGGATGATCTGAAAACCCTCCTGATCAGGATTTCTGAGCTTGGAGCGGAAATCGGGAAGAATGTCTGATGTTCTTGCAGTCCTGAAATCCAGATACTTTTTCTACTTCCTGTTTAACCACGGAGTTATTTCGTTAAATGTTTCTTTTTTTTGAAAATAATGTATAAAGTTCTTTGACATATTTAAATCGGGAATAAAGGTTATTAAAGTTGTTAGTTTTTAAAT
>PLML01000226.1 GCA_003141525.1 Bacteroidales bacterium | reverse complement strand
GTAACAATCTGGAAGGGATCTGCATATGGTTCTGTTGATCTGGCCGAAAAACCTGAAACTGCTTTTCCAAACAAAACCGAACCTGCTCCTGCCGCAAGGGTGGCCGCGACGAACTGCCTTCGTGTCAGAATTCTTTTTGCCATAATAGAATATTATTATTTAAAAGACGGAACAACAACAATATTAAACAAGTGTAAACATATATTGTTACTGCAAAACAGTGATTTTTATACTGGATGAATAACTGGCATCATGGTAGATTCTCTGTGTCGCTTTTTGAAAATCGCTGTCTGAACAAGTGTAAATATCAACAAATTTTTGTGGGTTTCTGTCTACCAGAGGAAACCATGAATTCTGTATTTGAATCATAATTCGATGGCCCTTTTTAAAAGTATGAGCAACATCAGGCATCTTGTATTTAACTTCAGTAACTTCTCCTGGTACAAAAGGTTCGGGTTTTTCAAAACTGTTACGGTATTTTCCCCTGAACACTTCACCGCGGACAAGCATCTGATACCCTCCCAATGGAACTTTAACATCTGTTGATATATCTGGTTTAGCATCGGGAGGAAAAACATCGATTAATTTTACAATATAATCAGCATCTGTTCCTGTAGTTGAAACAAAAAGATCAGCAGTCAGAGGTCCGGTCAAAGTGATATCCTCTGTAAGGAGGTCGGTTTGATATACCATAACATCCGGGCGGCGGGATGCAAATCTCTGATCATCTGTCATATATTCGGCAGTCCTGTGGGCATGAACCGCTTCTATATAAGGAACCGGTTTCATCGGATCTGAAACATATTCGTCAAAACTGGTTTTTGCTGCAGGAGCAGTAAATGAAACAATTCCGGAGGACTGTAAATAAAGATTTTTTTCAACAACATTTTTCGGTGGCCAGCTATCGAAACTTCTCCACTCATTGGAACCGGTAACAAATATTGTAGCTTCAGCCATATCTGAATCGCCTTTTCCGGTAAGATAATTGTCAAAGAATTCTTTTTCCTGAGCCTGAAATTTTTTATTCGCATCCATTCCCCAATAAATATTTCCAAGGTTATTTGCTCTACCAAAAGCCCATTGTCCATGCGACCATGGACCCATTACCAGAAAATTTTTGACCGATCGGGAGTTCTGTTTTTCAATTGCATCATAAATATGCAAAGCACCATAGAGATCTTCAGCATCGAACCATCCACCTACAGTCATCACGGCCGGAGTGACATTTTTCAGAAATGGCCTCGGATCCCTGGCTTTCCAGAATTCATCATAGTCAGGATGTGCAAAGGCATCGTTCCAGAATTTGACACTGTCTCCAAGGAATTTTGGCGCTATGTATTTGTCCGCTCCAAGAGAGAGAAAAAACTCATAACTATCAGGTAAAGGCCATTTGAACCCGGGATAACCATTACGGGTAGGAGCCCTGTGAGGATAACCATTACTGAAGAAAAAGCTGAAACAATCCAGAAGAAAGAAAGCCCCGTTATGATGAAAATCATCACCCAGAAACCATGCTGTTACCGGGGCCTGAGGGGAAACTGCCTTAACTGCAGGATGTGCATTTATAATACCCATAGTAGAATAGAAACCAGGATATGAAATACCAAAAATTCCCACATTTCCATTATTGTTTTTTACATTTTTAATAAGCCAATCCACTGTATCCCAGGTATCTGTGGTTTCATCAGTATCATTATTGTTCTTTTTTTCGGAGATAACAGGACGAACATCTTCATATACTCCTTCACTCATATATTTCCCCCTTACATCCTGAAAAACCATAATATATTCCGATTCTGTATACCTCCCATAAAGCTGCGTAAAGAAATTAAACTTGTCAGGCCCTCCGGGTTCGATATCGTAAGGGGTTCGGTTAAGAAGAATAGGATGAGCAACCAGGTTATTTTTGGGTGCATATATCGAAGTAAACAATTTTACGCCATCCTGCATTGTTATATAAACCTCCTGTTTATCATATTTCTGTTTTAATCTCTCTGATGATTGTGAATAGATGTAAAAAGACACAGACATCAGAATAATTAGTAAGATCAGTTTAGGTATGGAAGTTGTTTTTGATTTCATTTTTTATATCTATTAATTGAAATTCATGATTCTAATCCAAGTCTAATGACCAGGTCACCTGGAGACACCGGTCTGCCTTTTCTGGTTGCCACTCCAGTTACTTTTGCCTTTGCAATAAGCTTTAAATCAGGCATTCTGTATATATCCTGGATGAAAAGGATCCTGGCATTTCCTTCTCTCCGGATATTCACAGTAACAATGAATTCATCGCGACTCTTAAGCGGAAATTTATATTCGATTTCCACCCTCGTGACAATAAGATCTACTCCCTCATTATGAAGCTCAGCAAAACTGACTCCTTTAGAGATAAGAAACTCATGCCTAGCGTGTTCAAGATAATGCTGATAATTAGCGTTATTTACAACACCCTGAAGATCGCATTCATAATCCCTGACAACAAAATTAAAATTGTATGGAGTTTTATTTTCTGTCATTACTTTGGAAAACGGCCAAAAAACTTTTTAAAAGTTCCATGAAACTTATGGATACTGTGAGGTTTGTAATGCATTAGTATGCACTCTCCGGTGATATAATTTATTCCCGAATCTTTGAGTTCAGCAAGAGCTTCTTTGCTATCGGCCATCTGTTGAATCCAGACCTGCTTTATACCTTTTTGTTTGGCATCGCGAATCACTGAGGCAGTTTTATCCTTTTTTGTAAAGACAATTATACTCTGGACTTCAGAAGGGAGCATTTTTACATTTGGATAAGATTTTTCCCCCATTATTTCATCTGCCTCCGGGTTTACAGGAATAATTTTCATCCCCTTTTCTTTAAGCTCCTTAAAAGCGGCATAACCAAATTTTTTGGGATTACGCGATACACCTACCAATGCGATGGGCTGTGAATCAAGAAATTCATTAATTCGTTTTAAAGTTGTCATAGCCTAAAGTAATTATTTAATGAATATTGTTGGCTAGTAAATTAATATTAAAGTGCCTGGAATTTTGCCACCCTTCCCCCCTGAAGCCTGCCTGCAGGCAGGCAGGCTTTAAGGGGGAGGACGCGAAGCGGCCGGGGGGTGTCACTCCAAACTTTAACTCCTAAGTATAAAGACCTAAAAATACAATAAAAAATCCAACTGACATTTATTTTTATTTACTTGGTATTGAGGTTTAATTAATGAAAGATCAATATGAAAAAACATGAAGACCGATCAGGGTATCTTTTCTCCAAAGGATACTCCAATTATGTGTTTATGTTGCTGTTTCTATTGTATCTGTTTGATTATGCCGACAGGATGGTGGTAAGTTCCATGTTTACCTCAATCCAGAAAGACTGGTTCATTACTGATACCCAGTGTGGCTGGCTTGTTTCGGTTATTTATCTAGCCATTGGGATCCTTACTTTTCCAGTTTCAATCCTTGTTGACAGGTGGAGCAGAACAAAAACAATAGGATTGATGGCCATTGTCTGGAGTCTTGCAACGGCTGTATGTGCATTAACGGGAAATTATATCCAGCTATTCATGGCACGCATATTTATTGGATTTGGTGAAGCAGGCTATGCCCCGGGGGGAAGTGCATTAATATCAGGAATGTACCCGATAGAGAAAAGATCTAAAATGATGGGATTATGGAATGCTTCCATTCCTCTTGGATCGGCAATCGGGGTTACAATGGGGGGCATTATAGCACAGTCTCTGGGATGGAAGCATGCCTTCGGAATTGTTGCAGTACCAGGTTTAATAATTGCTATTCTGTTCCTTTTTGTCAATGACTATAAAACGGTTGATCTTTCTTTTATTGATAAAAGTAACAATAAAATAAAGATGGAAAAGAAGGATATGATACGGGAATTCATTTCAAAACCCTCTGTATTATATACTTATTTCGGCATGGCAGCCGTGGTTTTTGTAACTACTGCCATGATAGTTTGGCTCCCTAAATTTTTCGAGACCGGAAACAAACTTGAGCCAAAGATTGCCGGAACGCTAACGGGTGCTGTGATGATGCTGGCTCTTATTGGTGCTCCGCTGGGAGGCTTTCTTATAGATAAGTGGAGGAAAACTGAACCCAGGGCACGACTGTTGTTCCCGGCTTTATCAACATTTGCTTCGGCTTTGCTTCTTTTCATCGCCTTTTTCCTTTTAAAAGGGAACGGACAGATTGCAGTGCTTTTTTTGTTTGGCGTTATTATCATGACATTTATTGCAGGAGCAGCAGCAGTTACCCAGGACGTAATTCATCCCGGATTAAGGGCAACATCATATGCCATTGCCGTGGCTGTTCAGAATTTACTGGGCTCTTTTACCGCCCCTATAATTCTGGGGAAGGTATCTGATCTTTATGATATCAATACAGCAATGGCAATCCTTCCTTTTGTTTTGCTGATCGGAGCCCTCCTTTTTTACATCGGATCGCTCCATTATATGCAGGATATGTCAAAAGTTCCACATGTTCAGCTTGAGGTAGCAACGTAGAAAGAAGATGTATAAGATTATTTCCGGACAGGATATTACTTAACCCGGGAAGTTGTATAAAAGACAAAGTTTTTGAGTGATTCTTTCACTTCCGAGTCGGAATATGAATCAAGGATTGCGAGAGCTTTATCGCGGTACTGGTTCATTTTTAGTTCGGCATAATCCAGGCCTCCATAATCTATCACAAAACTTATAACCTCATTAATTTCAGCCTTTGTCTTTTTCTTGTTTTTTACAATGTTAATGATATGTCTCTTTTTTGAGTTTGCAGATTGCTCCAGGGCATGTATTAAGGGGAGAGTGATCTTTTTTTCCTTGATATCATTTCCCACGGTTTTGCCTGTTAACCCTGTTCCTTCATAATCAAGGATGTCATCCCTTATCTGAAAAGCAATTCCAATATTCTCTCCGAAGTCCTTCATTAACTGGATTGTCTCTGTGTCCTCCGATACTGATCTCGCACCACAGGCTGTACAGGCAGAAAGCAATGCGGCTGTTTTACTTATAATGATCTTATAATAATCTTCTTCTTTAATGTTTAATTTTCTTGCTTTCTGAAGCTGTAAAAGTTCTCCCTCAGCCATCGACTTGACTGCTTCGGAAATAATTTCAAGCATGTCATAGCGTGATTTTTCAATACAAATATTCATTCCGGTCGACAGCAAGTAATCACCAAGAAGAACAGCTATTTTGGAATTCCACAGGGCATTAATTGAAAGAGCCCCGCGTCTTTCATGAGCATCGTCAACCACATCATCATGCACAAGTGAGGCCGTATGTAGAAGTTCAATACATGTTGCTGCAATATAGGTGGATTCAGCTATTTCACCATTTAACCTTGCCGTGAGGAACACCAGCAAAGGTCTCATTTGTTTGCCCTTCCGACGAAGGATATAGTTCAGAATGATATTTAAAAAAGGAATGTCACTGCGCATAGTCCTGCTGAAGTAGCGTTCAAATTCTGCCATCTCAGATTCAACAGGTTTCTTTATTCCGGTAAGAGCAGACATAAATATTTATTTCGGTCAAATATAATAAAATCAGGGGCTCATGATAAACTTTTGTTTAATTGTTATTTTGTTCACAATAATTTCTGCTCCAAAAAAAGAAACATTCATCATATCAACATATTTATATATATTTGCATAATGAAATTTTATAATTATGGAATTTAAGGAACTTAATCCGGAAAGTCTTGAGAAAGCAGCCGGAATGCTTAAAGCAATTGCACACCCGGTCCGTATATCAATTGTGGGATGTCTGGAAGACGGGGGAAAGAGAACTGTAACTGAAATTCATAAGCAGCTTGGAATAGAACAATCAACTGCATCACATCATCTGGGAATACTTAAGGACAAAGGAGTACTTGCCTCAAAAAGGGAGGGTAAAAATACCTGGTACTTTCTGAAGCACAAGAATCTGAAAACAATTTTAAATTGTGTCAGTGAGTGTTGCCAATAGTAATAACCAGATTTATTTTCAATTTCAAAGAACTCAGGAAAAATTCCTGAACATTCTCTTTTGAAATAAAACTATTGCTATAACCCCGCAAGTTATTGACGAATCAGCGATATTAAAAACCGGTCTGAAGAAAACAAGTGATTCGCCTGGTCTGAAGGGCGACCATTGTGGCCAGTGAGTATTAATTATTGGAAAGTAAAACATATCAACAACCCTTCCATGAAGGAAAGAAGAATAACCACCTCCCTGGGGAAAAAGTATTGCATGATGGGTAAAGCTTTCACTGAAAATCATGCCGTAGAATGCGCTGTCTATAATATTCCCGATTGCTCCGGCCATTATTGCACTTACAGCAAGGATTAATCCCAGATTTGCCTTTTTACTGATTAGGGAAGAAAGGAACCAGCCTATGCCAAATATTGCCACAACTCTGAAAACGCTTAAAATCAGTTTACCGGGTTTGCCTCCCATTTCCATCCCGAAAGCCATTCCATTATTTTCAATGAAATGCAGCATACCCCATTTACCAAAAATGTGAATTTCCTGTCCGATCTCCATATGGGTTTTGACCCATATTTTCAAGATCTGATCACATAGCAGGATCAGAAGTATAATTAATACAGATTTTTTCCCGGTTGACATTGTCTATTGTTAAAATTGTGGAGCGCAAAATAGTAAAAATAGAAACAAAAAATCCCGGAACCTACCGGGATTTTTTATCTTATTATCTGTTAATTATTGACAAACTGTATTGATTTTGTTTGAATCCCAGCAATACCAGTTGGAATCTCCCAGATAGTCAACAGATTTCACATGGCCATTGTTTGTGGTTGTATTCCATTCAATATTAACATCTGAAAACTTCACAAGATTATAGTAATGAATTGTATAATAAGCATTTAACAAATTAGATGTCAATCCATATACAATATAACTATTCAAAAATGAGTCATTTTTTACATAAGTATATTTAACGTATCCAACAGTTGTCGCGGTTTTTGTCCAATCAATTTGAAGAAAAGCTACGGGAGTAAGGGCATTCTGATTCAGAATCCATTGCCCTCCTGTACCATCAATCTTGGAAGTACCTTCAAACCAGAGAAATTCAGCAAAACTATCTGTCCCGTCCCCGGTAATATACATTTTCCATTGAACATCAGTGCTCCCGATCACACCTGTAAGCCTCGCTTTATATGTAGTATTTAAAAGCGTCACTTCGTAGCTCCACTGCCATGATTTTGATGAGACATATACCGGAGTCTGGTTAACCGCAGCTTTAAAAGCTGCTACAGGAATTGCCAGAGTCGTGTTTATAATCAAGTTCCAAACTCCGGCTACTGTTGCTGCATATTCCCAGTTACTGTTCTCTGTACCTTTCTGAGCGGGTGTCAGGTCCCCTGATTTACTTGCAGAAGTATAATTACTAAAATCAATTAACATAGATTCCTGAGGTGGCAATACAGGAGGTAATCCTTTATCCTTCTTGCAACCGGTTAAAAAACCTGTGGAAAGAATAAGAATAAATACGAGAGGAAAGATCTTTTTCATTGGATAGCAGGTTAAATATAAAAAGTAAACGATTATGGCCTAAAAATATTTTAGTTAACACGCAAAGATATAAAGACGGATTCTAAAAAACGCACATTCATAAATTATTTATTCTTAAAGGATTCAAACCATAAATACATTGAATCTCATCAGACCGCTTTATATAATCAGGATTTCGGGAAGGAATTATGCGCTACCTCAGCTACGATGAAAAATTGAAGCAGAAGGGGAATAATGATACAGGTGTTTAATTATCTTTATATAATTATTAATCCAGAGGGAAGAACAAATAATTGTGATTAAAATATATCAATCATTTTTATATTTTTGAGTTTGATGGATAGTGCAGGGTGAGAACTGAGTTAATTCTGGCGGTTAAGTATTAAATACTCTTTATATTGCTACCATGTTCAAGTATTCTCAGGCAGAAAAAATTAAGTATTTACTCTCTCTGATTTCCTTTTCATTTATTTTTGTCACAGCATTGCCCAATACATATTTACTCCAAATAGCCGATACAAATAAAGTTCAGCCAAAAGACACTTTAAGTCGGCAATTGTCTGATTCTGTTATATATAAAAAGGAGAACTTTAGCTCTGAAGAGCTTATCCGGGGCGAAAGGCTCTTTTATGGCCTTGTCTACCTTGGAGATAAATCAATTAATTGTGAAGCCTGTCATAATACACATGTATCGGATACTTTGAACTGGAATCCGGATGCGCTGGAGATTTCAAGGAAGTATCTTGACAAGAATGCCTATTATTTAAGCAAAGTGCTTCTTAAACCCCTGGGTACGAAGATGAAACAGGTTCATAAAGGATTTCAGCTGACTGTACAGGATATAGTATTAATCAAGGCCTATATGAATAAATTTGTTGGCATAGGGCTTAAAAAGAACAAGCCGATTATTACTAACCTGCTTTTACTGATCATTGCTTCATTTCTGTTCCTTTTATCTTCCGTTGACATTGTGATACGAAAAGTATATAAATCTCAGCGAATCAACTGGGCAATATTAACTGTTATGGGTATTGTTATAACCTGGATCCTTGCTGTTAATGCAATTTCATTCGGAAGAGCCAAAGGCTATTCACCTGCCCAGCCTATAAAATTTTCCCATGCTGTACATGCCGGACAAAACAAGACAGATTGTAACTACTGCCACTATACTGCAAGGAGCAGTAAAACTGCAGGAATTCCTCCTGCTAGTATCTGTTTGAATTGCCACTTCCTGGTACGAAACGGAACAAGATCAGGTGCCACTGAGATAGCTAAAGTTCTAAAAGCTTATGACGATAAAAAACCTGTTGAATGGGTAAGAATCTACAAGCTTCCGGATTTTGTTTTTTTCAGTCATGAGCAGCATGTCAGCGCAGGAGAAATAACCTGTGATGCCTGTCATGGAAATGTAAAAGAAATGAACAGGCTTTACCAGGTGCCTGATCTCTCAATGGGATGGTGTATCAATTGTCATAAAACAAGAAAAGTTAATCTCTCAAATGAATATTATAAAACTTATTATTCGGATTATTACGAATCTTTTAAAGCCGGGAAGATCGATAGTGTTGTGATAGCCGGTATAGGAGGAAGGGATTGCGGTAAATGTCATTACTAATAATAATCAATATGATTCCTCAGGAATGAAAAAATACTGGAAAGATATTAAGTCAAAAAAAAGTCAGGAAAAGATTTCCGATATTAAAAAAGTATCGGACGAAAATGTATTCTTCGGGTTTCTTGGTGATGAGGAAAAAATTACACATGCGTCGAGAAGAGATTTCCTGAAATTGTGCGGATTCAGCTTTGCAGTGTCTGCCCTTGCTTCCTGCCAGTCAAAGATTAGTAAAGCAGTGCCTTATGTTATCGCCCCGGTTGAGATGACTCCGGGCATGCCCCTCTATTACTCTTCTAGCTATATAAACGGCAATGATTATTGCAGCATTATTGTCAAAACAAGGGATGGACGACCGATTAAAATAGAGGGTAACCCTGGTTCGGGAATAACAATGGGAGGAACTAGTGCAAGAGTTCAGGCATCGGTGCTTGACCTTTATGACTCAGGAAGATTTCATGGTCCTATGAAAGATGGCAAACCTTCAGAATGGGAATCAATTGATAAGGAAATCATAGGCAAGCTTCAGGATATAGTCGAAGAAAAAGGCAGGATCGTTCTTCTTACACCAACCGTTTTCAGTCCCTCCACTGAAGCCGTCATAGCAGGTTTTCTCCGGAAATTTAAAGGCTCGGAATGGGTTCAATATGATGCAATCTCATATTCAGCCATGCTTGAAGCAAATAAGATCAGCTTCGGAAAACAGGTAATACCCGATTTCCGTTTTGATAAAGCTGATCTGGTTGTCAGCTTTGGAGCTGACTTTCTTGGAACCTGGCTTTCGCCTGTTGAATATACAAAACAATTCAGTTCGGGCAGAAATCCTGAGCATGAAATGACTAGGCTTATTCAGCTTGAATCGAATCTGACTATTACCGGGAGCAATGCTGATAAAAGAATTCAGATAAAACCCTCTCAGGAACCTTCTATACTTCTAAACATTTATAAAGAGATTGTTAAGGTTCTTGAAAATCGCAATTTTAATACGCCTGCTTGTCCGGTTGATGTTAGTGAGATATCAAAAAATCTGATATCATTCAAGGGGAAGTCTATAGTCATTTCAGGATCAAAAGTTAAAGAGGTTCAACTCCTCGTGAACGAGATTAACAGGTTGCTTGGCAATATCGGACAGACAATACTATTCAACTCATTTCTGAGGACTCATGCAGCACTCGACAGCCAGATGAAAATGCTTATAGAGAAAATGCAGAGAGGAATGGTGAATGCCCTTCTGGTGTGGAATGTTAATCCGGCTTATACATGGTACAACAGAGATGCATTTACCGGGGGACTTAAAAAGGTCGGACTTACTATATCACTCTCCGGTTCTCCTGATGAAACTAATACCCTTTTTCAGTTTATCTGCCCTGATCATCATTACCTGGAAAGCTGGAATGATGCAGAAGCAAAAAGAGAACATTTCAGTCTTATGCAACCGACTATCAACCATATATTTGATACACGTCAGATGGCTGACACTCTATTGAAATGGACAGGTTCAACGATTTCTTTTTATGATTTTATTAAAGATTACTGGGCAGACAATTTGATGTCAAGACAATCGGAATTCACAGATCCTGTCATGTTTTTTGACCGCACATTGCAAAAAGGGATTTTTGAACCTGCTTCTTCTAAAGGGTTAAGTGTTGAGAAACTCCCTAAGACAGATTCATTAGCATTTAATCCGGCAGCGTTTAAAACCGGTGACAACTCCGGTAAAAAATCTATTGAAATTGTCTTTTATGAAACGGTTGCTATAGGGGAAGGAAGGCAGGCCAATAACCCATGGCTTCAAGAATTGCCTGATCCTGTAACGAAAATCTGCTGGGACAATTATGCATCGATCTCTCCCTTATTGGCTAAAGAATACAATCTGAACGACAATGATGTAATAAAATTAGAGGAAGTTGAACTGCCGGTACATATACAGGCGGGACAAGCATATGGTACAATAGGAATTGCTCTGGGCTATGGTCGTCTGAAATGCGGGAAAGCAGGTGAAAACATCGGAACAGATGTCTGGCCGATGTTATTGTCAGAAAACGGAAACATAGTGCATACCGTTAAACTTGATCATATTGTAAAGACAGGAAAGACCTACACCTTTGCACAGACACAGACCCATCATAGTATGGAAGGAAGAGCCTTTGTGCGGGAAGCTGATTTAAGTGAATTCAGGAATAATCAAGCCGCAGGTAATGAACTTCATGCTTACAATCTTGAGCATAATAAAAGTCTGTATAAGGAAAGGACTTATCCGCATCATCACTGGGGTATGGCAATTGACCTCAGCAAATGTACGGGCTGTGCAAACTGCGTTATAGCCTGCCAGGCAGAAAACAATGTTCCGGTGGTTGGCAAAGAAGAAGTGCATAGGGTTCATGAAATGCACTGGTTACGGATCGACAGATATTATACAGGTGATGAAGATGATCCTGAAGTTGTGTTCCAGCCTGTGTTATGTCAGCATTGCCAGAATGCTCCATGTGAAAATGTATGCCCGGTTGCGGCCACAAATCATAGTTCTGAAGGCCTTAATCAAATGATATACAACCGATGCTTCGGAACCCGTTACTGCAACAATAACTGTCCCTATAAAGTCAGAAGATTTAATTGGTTCAATTACAGTGCAGCAGGTACGCTTACAGGCAACCTCAGAGACAAGGAAGGAATGACCGAAAACCTGCGTAGAATGGTTCTCAATCCTGATGTTACAATTCGTGCACAGGGAGTCATAGAAAAATGTTCCTTCTGTGTGCAGCGTATCCAGGCAGCAAAGCTAAAGGCAAAATATGAAAACCGGGCACTGATGGAAAATGAGATCCAGACAGCTTGTTCACAGAGCTGTCCAGCAAATGCAATTGTCTTTGGGGATATGAACGATCTCAAAAGTGAACTTAACAGATTGATTAACAGCGGGCGTAGATATAATCTGCTTGAGGAATTGTTTACCATGCCTTCAGTCAATTATCTGACTAGAATAAAAAACAAAATTGTATAAGTACCAATTTTAATTAATATGCTTCAATCTCCACTGCGGACCCCTTTAATTGAAGGTAGAAAGACTTACCGGAGCATAACCAGCGACATTCTTAACCCAATGATGAATAAAGCTGGTAAATTCTGGTATATGGGGATGACGATAGCCGGACTGGCCATGCTTTTTGGAGTGTTCATGATTTTCTGGACAGTCTGGCAGGGGATTGGGACCTGGGGTGAAAACAGAACGGTAGGCTGGGCTTTTGAAATAACCACATTTGTATGGTGGATCGGAATCGGTCATGCTGGCACTTTTATTTCGGCAATACTATTGCTTTTTCGGCAGAAATGGAGAAACAGTATCAACCGATCAGCAGAGGCAATGACTATCTTTGCTGTTATCTGCGCTGCCCTCTTTCCGCTGATTCATCTCGGACGTCCGCTTCTGACTTTTTTTATATTTCCTTACCCAAATACAAGAGGACTTTGGGTGAATTTTAATTCTCCTCTGGTTTGGGACGTCTTTGCCATATCGACCTATTTTACAATATCACTGGTTTTCTGGTATGTGGGATTGATTCCAGATATCGGTACTTTACGTGATAAAATCAGTAAAGGACTCAAAAAGACAATCTATAATTTTCTGAGTTTCGGATGGAAGGGATCTGCGAGAGACTGGCACAGGCATGAAATAACGTCTGTTATGCTTGCTGCAATTGCCACACCTCTTGTTTTGTCGGTGCATAGTATAGTAAGTATGGACTTCGCTTCATCAATAGTGCCAGGATGGCATACCACCATTTTCCCTCCCTACTTTGTGGCAGGCGCAATATTTTCAGGCTTTGCAATGGTCCAGACCCTTCTGATAATCACCAGGAAAGCNNAAGCTATGGGACTTGAAGACTTTATTACCGAGAGTCACGTGGAAAATATGAATAAAATATTGATTGCAACAGGTTCAATTGTAGCCCTTGCATACATGACAGAGATGTTTATGGCGTGGTATTCGGGAGTTGAATATGAACATTATGCATTTATGAATCGTGCAACAGGCCCATACTGGTGGGCATATATGATTATGATTGGCTGCAATGTTGTCTCCTCTCAATTATTATGGATTAAAAAGCTCAGAAAGAGCCTCGTATTCACTTTCTTTCTCTCGATAGTGATTAACATCGGTATGTGGTTCGAACGCTTTGTTATAATTGTAACGTCTCTCCATAGGGATTACCTGACATCGAGCTGGACTATGTATAAACCTACAATAGTTGAGTTTGGGTTATTAATAGGTACCCTCGGGATCTTTTTCACGGCATTTCTGCTTTTTATTCGGATCTTCCCTGTCATATCAATTTTTGAGGTTAAATCGATCCTGAAAACGGGAGATCAGCATCAACATAAAACTGATTTAAGAAATGAGAAGTAGAAGTTATATATCTATATATTTTGATGATGAAGTGCCCTTGCTCCAGGCAGTCAGAATACTTCGTGACAAAAAGGAAATAATAACTGATGTTCTGTCTCCCTTCCCGGTTCACGGTCTTGATGAAGCTTTATCAATAAAACGATCACGAATACCAGTTGTTGGTTTTATCTTTGGCGCCCTTGGAGCAATACTTGCTTTTGGTTTTCAGGCTTGGGTCTTTACGGTAAGCTATCCATTGATTATTGGGGGAAAGCCTTTCTTTTCGGTGCCTACTTTCATCCCCATAACTTTCGAATTAACGGTCCTGTTTGCCGGACTTTCGATGGTTGCAGCTTTACTGATAAGGTCGAAATTAAAACCAGATATCAGGTTTAAACCATTGGATGAGAGGATAACAGATGACAGATTCGTTATTATTGTAGACGCATCAGATGATGGGACAGCCTTTGACAGAGTAAAATCGCTTTTATCAGGAATTCATACTCTGGAAATCAGACATTAAGAATACTGCAATTATGGATGAGCAATTCGATTTTAAGAAAAAATACCGAAATATCCTCCTGGTATTAATGACCGGAGGTATCCTGGTTGCTTTGGCAGTGATTTTGATATCTCAGCCCGGCGCCTCAAGGATTTGGGCAAATGTACTTCTCAATAATCAGTTTTTTATAGGACTGTCCCTGGGTGCAGCCTTCTTTCTTGCTGTGCACAGGGTTTCCCAGTCGGGATGGCATACCTTATTGCAGAGATTACCTGAAGCTATGACAACTTTTCTTCCGGTTGCCTTTGTACTCATGCTGCTTATCTATTTTGGTATTCACAATTTATACGGATGGACAAATAATAATCCAACTGATAAGGTTATAGAAGGGAAAAGAGCATGGCTTAATATTCCTTTTTTCTTCATCAGACTTGTAATTTATTTCGCTGGCTGGATTGTGCTTACAAGAATGATGAGAAAAAATTCTCTCTCACTGATGACCTCTGCCGATCTGAAATACCATAACCGTAAAATATTATTCGCGGGTCTGTTCCTGGTATTTTACGGTATAACAGTTTCAGCAAGTAGCTGGGACTGGATAATGTCTCTTGATGCTCATTGGTACAGCACTCTTTTCGGCTGGTATGTTTTAATAGGAATGTTTGTAACCTCACTGGCATTTATAACATTGCTGATCTGGTTTCTTAAACGTCTCGGTTACCTTAAATATATCAGGCCTGATCATGTTCATGATATGGCTATATTAATATTCGCCTTCAGCATCTTCTGGACCTACCAGTGGTTTGCTCAATATGAACTTATCTGGTATGGTCACCTTCCGGAGGAAACATCGTATTATATAACCAGGCTCCACCATTTTAAAGTTATCTTCTATATTAATCTCGGGGTAAATTTTCTGGTTCCTTTCTTTGGTCTTATCACATTTAATTCGAAGCAGCATATTGGTTGGGTTGCCATAATAGCTGCGCTAGTGCTGATCGGGCATTGGATAGACTACTGGCTGCTGATTATGCCTGCAGCGGCAGGCGATAAGGCAGGAATAGGATTACTTGAAATAAGTATGACTTTAATTTATGGTTGCATGTTCGTTTATATTGTATTTAGATCACTATCAGCCGGCCCGCTTGTAGTGAAAAATGATCCATATATCTTAGAAAGTCTGAATTATGAATCGTGAAAGTTAATCAATTGAGAATATGAATATAGCAGGACGAACATTAATCAGAATCTCAGTTTTTCTGCTGACAGCATCAATTCTCTTTGGCTGTGACAGGCAGAAGAATAAGCGGGGCTATGACTTTATTCCTGATATGGTGTATTCACGGGCTTATGAGACCTATTCTAAAAACCCGAATTTTAAGGACAGTGTGACTATGCGGGTTCCGGTTAATGGAACCGTCCCCATTGGGTTCACACCCTTCCACTATACAATTGATTCTTTATCACGTGTCAAAGCAGGAAAAGAGCTGGTTAACCCCTTCTTGCCGACTGATGAGGTTCTTTCAAGAGGGAAAATTATTTTTACCACATTCTGTATAGGCTGTCACGGAATATTGGGTAAAGGGGACGGTCAATTATACAGCAGCGGACTATATCCCTTAAAACCGCGCGATATTTCAGCTGCTCCTACAGCCAAGTTAATGGATGGCCAGATATATCATACAATTACTTTGGGATTTGGGTCTATGATGCCGCATGGTGCTCAAATCAGGCCTGAAGACAGGTGGAAGCTTGTACTGTATGTCAGAATGCTCCAGAAACAAGCTTTGATGGCCAGAGACACAATACCCGCAGTGAAGGTAAAGTAGATCTGAACTCAGAGCTTAAATTCCTTAATTGAAAAATATCACTTTATTATCCTGTCCGAAATCAGAAGAAGAAATACAGTTAATAAATATGCATCAAGAAAGATAGAATATTTTCTATAGTTGTCTTTAAGTGGCTTGACTCTTAACAGGTCAACAAACTGCCAGATCATATATATCGATACTACAATAAGGATCGTGTTTATCAACGGGCTTTGAATGATTTCAAAATAGCACAGAAATAGTGCTGCGACTATTGAGGTTATTACCCAGCTAAAAGTTAACCTTTTTATCTGGGCTCGGTTGAAAAAATCCATCAGGCTAGGGAATCCTGCCTGCTTATATTCATCACCGTACTTAAGAATCAGCAACCAGAAATGAGGAATTTGTCCGATAAAAATCAGAAATTCAATAAAAATAACAGGTTTTTCCCAAATTCCGCCACCTGCTGCAACCCAGCCTATCAGCGGAGGTAATGCTCCGGTAACGGCACCAGGTACTACGGCAAAAGCAGTAATCTTTTTGGAATAAGTGTAAATCCCGTTGTACCAGATTATAGTAATCAACCCGATAAGCGCAGCTTTAAGATTACCTGCATAATAAACAATTGTTATTCCTGTGATTAGACTAAAAAGGAAGAATAGAAGTGCATGTTGAGGTTTGATCCGATGGGACGGAAGAGGACGATTGAAAGTTCTGTTCATTTTACTATCAGGCACCACTTCCTGAACCTGATTAAGAACCGAAGCGGAGATTGCCATAAGAAAGATACCAAAACTTGTAAAGAAAACTCTTGCTGAAAAATACGGGTCAAAAGCCAAATACCCTGTGAAGCCAGTAATGCTGACAGGGATCATAATTTTAATCTTTGTTAATTCAAGCCAATCCTTAAGTTTTACCCTATTATTTGTCATTTAGAGTTTTCAGGAATTCAATTATTTTCAGAATATCATCATCACTTAAGGTACTGCGATAACTTTGCATAATAGTAGAAGGGAATCCTTTCACAATGTCGGTATTAGGCTGCAGGATGCACCTTTTTATATATTCGGCATCAACCGTAATATTGATTTCCTTTCCATCTCGTATTACGGTTTGTTGTGAACCAAACAGATTGAAGTAACTTGGACCGATCAATTTAGTTCCGTCAGGGGTATGACAAGCAAAACAGCCCTGGGCTCTCATAATTGCCTCTCCAACAGCACCGGGAGCGTTTCCAGTCACAGTAACCGGACTGGCACTTTCAGCATACCATGCTTTGAATTTATCCTGTGTCAAAACATTAACAGTCGAATGCATGTAAGAGTGCTGTAATCCGCAATATTCGGCGCAAAAAATTTTATACTTTCCTTCCATCTCGGGCAGAAACCACATAAATTTTTGTCTTCCGGGGATTATATCGGATTTTATCCTGAAATCAGGAATGAACAGACTGTGAATCACATCCAAAGAAATAAGATTTATTTTCACAGGAGTATTCAGGGGTACTATCAGATCGGGGCTTTGTTTTCCGTTATCATATATGAACAAAAAACTCCACATTCTTGCTACAACTGTAATATTCATAGCATCCTTCGGAGGTTTTGTAGTAGGTTTCCAGCCTGACCATCCCAGAGAGAACATTACAAGTGCAAGAATAAGCGGAATAATTGTCCATGTAATCTCCAAAAAAGTATTTCCTTCAATCTGTGTAGCAACCGGATTCTTCTTCTTGTTGTACCTGAAGACGAAATAGAGCATAGTAATTGTAAGACCGATCAGGAGAAACAACGATACGCCGGCAATAAAGTAAAACGCAGTATTGTAAGTTGATACATAATTTGAAGCTTCAATTCCGGTGGTAGAATACATACAAATTATCTATTGAGGTAGTCCAGAAGTGTTATTGTTATAACGGCACATAACAGCATTATGACACCGATTACCGCTCTTGAAAACATTTTATTTTCAAATTTAAGGTGCATGAAAATGCGCAATACAAACGAAGATTTAACTGCAGCTATAATCAGGGCAATAGTAACCGTCAGAGTGCCCAGTGAAATTCGTGTAAGTGTTACAGAGGTAAGGGTAAGCGCAATTAACCCTGCCAGCACATACAGAAATGTTTTATAAGGAATTATATGATTTTTTCCATTTTCTATCGGATTCATCGGTTTCTATGTAATGAGATAAAACAATGGAAAGAGAAAGATCCAGATAAGATCAACGAGATGCCAGTATAAACCGCTGTTCTCAAGTAAAACATAATTTTCGGAGTTAATCTTATCTCTTAAAATTGATGCTGTAATAACCATAATAAAGACCAGCCCGATAATAATGTGAAGAGCATGAAGTCCGGTCATAAAAAAGTACAGGCCGTAGAAAAGAACATCCCCATGACCACGCAAAGCGAGAACGGAGGAGCCCGGATAAATATGTTCCTTAATGTGCTTTCCCCATTCAAAGTACTTATTAACAAGAAATGCCAGGCCGAGAACGATTGTCATACCGAGTAGCAGGAGAGCAAGCTTTTTATTCTTTTTCTGAATGGCTGTTATCGACATTGCTATTGTGGTACTGCTGACAAGAAGAATTATAGTATTGATTGTCCCGATTGCGACACTCAAATCGTGTGCAGCAAGATGAAATGAGACAGGATTTCTATACCTGTAAACTGAGTAAACAATAAAAAGTCCGCCGAATAACAGCATTTCGGTAAACAGGAATAACCACATCCCGGTTTTAGATGTCAAGTCGTCTCGGTGTGTCACTAAAATCATACTCATTTATAGTTGTATGGTCCTTTTGTTACAACAGGGATTTCTTCAAAGTTTTCTACCGGTGGAGGTGAAGGGATGGTCCATTCAAGGGTCTTGCCACCCCAGGGATCTGAGGGTGCTTTGGCTCCGTTTCTTAATGACGAAAACAGGTTAATTATAATTACGGCCAATCCGAAGTACATCACTACTGCACCCAGAGAAGAAAAAATATTTCCTGTATGAAATATTTCATCATAATCATAATACCTTCTTGGCATGCCTCTCATTCCAAGGAAGAACATTTCACCATAAAGTGTGATAAATCCGGCAAAGAAAATGATCAAACCTGTATTGGCCCATCGGGAATCATACATTTTACCGGTAATTTTTGGATACCAGTAATGCATAGCTCCAAAGAAGGCGTACCCGGTACCTCCGAAGACAATAAAATGAAAGTGGGCAACGACGAAATGAGTGTTATGCAGATGAATATTAGTAGCCAGTGACCCGAGGATAAGTCCTGAAAATCCGCCAATCATGAAAACAAAGAGAAAGCCGACTGCCCAAAAAAAAGGAGTTTGCAGATCAATTGAAGCCTTATGCATTGTAGATATCCAGTTAAATACTTTTACGGCACTCGGGATTGCTACAATAAATGTCAGCAGGGAAAAAGTATAAAGAGCTGTTCCGCTCATTCCTGAGGTGAACATGTGATGTCCCCATATGAAATAACCTACGAACGCAATCGCAATGCTGGAAGCTACAATGAATTTATAACCGAATATTGTTTTGTGACAGAATGTGGGTATAATTTCAGAGATTGCTCCCATGGCAGGCAGGATCATAATATAAACTGCCGGATGACTGTAAGTCCAGAACAGATGTTGATAAAGAAGAGGATCTCCACCCAGTGTCGGATCGAAAAATCCAATATGCAGGGTTCTTTCGGCAACAATCATGAGTAAAGTAATTCCTATAATAGGAGTGGCCAGCAGTTGTACCCAACCGGTTGCATAAAGCGTCCATGGGAATAAGGGCATTCTAAGCCATGTCATTCCGGGAGCCCGCATCCTGTGAATAGTAACTAAAAAATTCAATCCTGTAAGTATAGATGAAAACCCAAGAACAAATGCACCGAAAACAGCCGGCAGCATGTTTCCTGTTGTTCTGAAACTATAGGGAGCGTAAAATGTCCATCCTGTATCAGGAGGCCCCTGCCCGGTAAATTGTGATATCAGCACCAATGAAACACCGGTTACATAGAAATACCATGAGAGAAGATTAAGTCTTGGAAAAGCAACATCCTTTGCCCCTATCATTATTGGCAGAAAAAAATTACCAAATACTGCCGGAAGGCCGGGAATGACAACAGCAAAGATCATTATAATGCCATGAAGTGTAAAAAAAGCATTATACGTCTGAGCTGTCATAATGGTCTTACCAGGGGCGATGAGCTCTAACTTCATCAATAAACCGAGAGTCGCTCCTATAGCGAAGAAAGTCAGGAGAGAAAAGAGGTATAATATTGCAATCCTTTTATGATCAGTTGAGAGAATCCAGGAAAATATGCCTTTATATTTTCCTTTATATTCAAGATAACTGGGTTCCTCAAAGCCTTTCTGAGTACTCATCTGTTAAGCCTGGTTTTTAATTTCAATCTTGATAGTGAAAGGAATAAAAAGAGCAAAATGACAAAAAATAAAATGACAATTGCAGAAACCCTGGTCACATTAAAAACAAACTGGTTGCCCTTGGTATCATATGAATAACAGATGGCAAGCAATCGGTTTATGCTTGGACCTATTTTACCTTTAGCAGCTTCTACCATTGTGATTTTTATATCAAATGGCAGAAACTCAATTCCTCTCAGGTAACGGATAATTTTCCCATCCGGACCAAGTGCTATCAATCCGGTTGGATGAATATATTGATTGTTTCTCTTCTGGTAATTGAACCCAACGGATTTGGTTAACTTAGCAATATTCAGACTGTCGGACACAAAAAAGTGCCAATATTTTGCAGCCTCCTTATTCTTCATCGTACTAACATAGGCCGCTTTCTTTGCGATTCCCAAATTTATCTTTTCAGAGGGATCGAAGCTGATTGTAATTACTTCGTAGTCCTTACCCGGTTTAAGATCGACTTCATCTATAAATTTAGAGACTCCAAACATCAGCGGACTACATGTTCCCGGGCATTCGTAATAAACAAGATTAAGAATGGCAGGTTTATCAATCACATCCTTTAAGAGAACTGTATCGCCATTCTCATTTACAAGCTTTGTGTCGAGAGCGGCAAACTGACCTTGTTTCTCATCGAAGCTAACCTGCATTTGTTTATCAAACAAAGATGTTTGAGAAGAGGATTCAAGACTAATCAGACTTATAAATGATGCCAGAAACAGTTTCAGATTACTCATAGCAAAACTTAAAGATATTAGTGTTATAAAGATATAATAATTTTCTTTCAGGTTTAAGCATACCCCAATTCGTTTCAGCTGCCCTGGCAGTTTTATTTCTTTTGTTTCTCTTCCTCGGAGTAGATACCGGAAATCATTAATGAACCACCCATAAGTGAGATATCTTTCAGAAGGGCAATTATCGTAATTGTTTTGTCCGCATCGGTAAATAAGTGCGGAATGTGAATAGTAATAATAAAAATGAAGAGCAGGAATGCCAGGAAAAGTGTTGAAAATTTCACGAGCACTTTTGTGATTATGCTTATGCTTGCCACAATAAGCATTATCCCTGTCAGAATTATAGTATAAGCGCCCAGCGGGATAAAAGAAGTCAACATGCCGAGGTAATAGTCCAGCATCAGGAAATGATTTATCCCGAAGAGTGCAAAAGGTACTGCAAACAGAATTCTTCCGATTGTTGTAAGTTTTTTCATATTAATTTCTTATTAACCGGATTTCGCAATGTTAGATCTTCTTAACTAGCATAAATGTATGAATTTTTTTTAGTCCCGGTTTAAAAAGGTCAAAAATCATAAAGCTAACAGACTTTTTACACCCGGGAGATGAACAAACACATATTATGAATGTTATAGAATAAAAAACTTAACATGGAACGACGAAAATTTTTTAAGG
This sequence comes from Bacteroidales bacterium, assembly GCA_003141525.1. Classification (GTDB taxonomy): domain Bacteria; phylum Bacteroidota; class Bacteroidia; order Bacteroidales; family VadinHA17; genus LD21. The sequence goes on along the minus strand of PLML01000226.1, from coordinate 3,055 downwards.
CAGTTGGGTTAGTAACTGCAGCTGCCTACGTAAGTCCAAGAATCTTTGGTAACAATCAGGTACAAGTAAAAGCTTCAGGAATTGAAGGAGTACCAGCGCCCGAATTTCCTCCTCTTCCATTTGCATACGATGCTTTGGAACCTTATATTGATGCAAGGACAATGGAGATTCATTATGATAAGCACCATAGGGCTTATTATACAAATTTCATAAATGCTGTTAAAGGCACTGCTCTTGAGGGTAAACCTCTAAGCGAAATTTTTAGTACCATTTCAAAACAGACCGATGCAGTAAGAAATAATGGCGGAGGATATTATAACCATTTATTTTTCTGGAAGAATCTGGGAAAAGGATCTTCCGGGCCATCGAATGACCTGTCTTCAGCTATTGTAAAGTCATTTGGTTCGGTTGATAAATTCAAAGAAGCATTCAACACTGCTGCTAAAACAAGGTTTGGAAGCGGATGGGCCTGGTTATATTTAGGGACAGACAAAAATTTAACCGTAGCAAGTTCACCAAATCAGGATAACCCGCTTATGGATATATCCCCGGTTAAGGGAACGCCTTTATTAACCATTGATGTATGGGAACATGCATATTATCTTAAATACCAGAATAAGAGACCTGATTATATTGATGCTTTCTGGAATGTTGTGAACTGGGATGAAGTAAACACGAGATATCAGGTGGCGGTCAAAGGATGATCCATCTTTATGTATAAAGGAACCTTTTAATTTTCATCGTCGCCGTCTTCTGAAACGGTACCGGATGGAGTACAATTTTTTGGATCTGGCTGAATTTATTTACCTGTGAATTAACATACTCCTGTAATTCATTGAGAACCTCGTCAACTTTATCCTCGACCTGCTTGGTCATATCCTGTTTAAGGATTTGATATTTCTTTTCAAGCTCTTCCATATTTATATGAACCAGAGCTACCAGTTTCCCCTTTTGCTGAACTACCAGCGATTCCGCGACAAACCGAAAATTATTGATTATTGATTCAATTTCCTCCGGATAAATATTTTCTCCGCTCGCACCAACAATCATATTTTTTAATCTTCCTTTTATAAAAAGATTGTTATTATGGTCAAATGTTCCAAGGTCTCCTGTTTTAAACCATCCGTCAGGGGTAAGTACCTCTTTCGTCATATCAGGCTCTTTATAATAACCTTTCATTACGTTAGGTCCCCTGGCCCATATTTCACCTTCTCCGGTTTTTTTATCAGGGTTATTAATAATAAGTTCTACGCCTTCTATTGCGGGGCCCGTTGACTCAAACACAGCATTCTGAGGATTTGTACCTGCAAGGAGTGGAGCTGTTTCTGTAAGCCCATAGCCTATTGCATATGGAAATTTTGCTTCGATAAGGAACTTTTCAACTGTTTTGTTGAGTTTAGCTCCACCTATACCATAAAACTTCAATTCCCCGCCAAATATTTTCAAAAGTTTCTTACCCGCAGCAGCATTAAGTTTTTTTCTGAGAAGAGGGATCTTATAAAGAAATTTAAGTATCAGATTATCTCTGAAAGCTGGTAATATTTTGTTAAAGTATATTTTTTCAACTATCAGGGGAACTGTCAGCATCAGTGTAGGTTTAATTTCTGCCATAGCAGGAAGAAGAATCGAAGGAGTTGGGGGTTTCCTAAGATAATAGACGCAAGATCCACAGAGCATTGGTAAAATTAACCCAAGTGTATTCTCATAAGAGTGTGACAATGGTAAAACGGATAAAAATCGATCAGTTTCGTCAATCCACTGTAACTTCCTTCCTTTCAGTGCGTTAAATGAGATGTTTTTGTGTGTCAGCATTACCCCTTTAGACCGGCCAGTTGTACCTGAAGTATAGATAATTGATGCAAGATCTTCTTCTTCAACCTCATAGTTTTTAACAGGAATTGCGGAAGGATCGAATTTACAGGAACTCTTTTCAGAAAAGATCAACGAAAAATCCTCCATAAGAATGGCTGTTTTCAGATCTTCTGATTTAAATCCTTCAATCCGGGATAATAATGAATTAGATATAAAAATAGCTTTGGCGCCTGAGTGTTCAAGAACATTGGCAACCTCAGTATTTGAAAAATCAGGAAGAATTGGCACAACTACCGCACCCATGAATGTAATTGAAAAGTAAGCAACGGCCCAGTTTGGCATATTTAAACTAAGGATTGCCACTTTATTCCCGGTACAAATCCCGATCTTTTCCTGAAATGCAATTAAAGCCCTGATCTCCCTGTTTACAGCCTCATATGTTTTTGGCTCTTCACCCACATAAGCATATGCGTTGTGCTTACCAAACTTCCTCAATGTCTCATTAAACATCTCAGGGAAAGTCAGCCTGATTTCATTTTTATCCATTATCCCCTATTCTTAAGCCTTTTATAAACTGCAAATTTAGAGAATTTATGCTTTCAGCGGCTCAATCTTCACATATATTCGCTGAAAAGAATAAAACCACGTCACTACTTTCAACCTTTATCAGTCAGAATGGTTAATATTGTATATTATTTTCAACTTTAAAATTATGAGTCCTTTAATACGAGTAACAAAGGAATTCCCTTTTGAAATGGCTCACGTTCTATGGAATTACGACGGTCCCTGCAAAAATGTTCATGGTCATTCTTATCGCCTTTTTGTTACACTGTCAGGGTTTCCGTCAGACAATCCGGACAATCCCAAGAACGGAATGGTGATTGACTTTAGCGACCTGAAAAGCGTTGTTAAAAAACAGATAATTAACATTTTTGACCATTCTGTGGTGCTAAGCAATAAGACAGAAAAAGAAAAGACAGATATGTTTACCAGGATGTTTGGAAATACTGTATTGGTCAGCTATCAGCCGACATGTGAAAATCTTGTTGCCGATTTTGCAGAACGGATTGCACCTTACCTGCCTTCCGGAATTAAATTACACAGTCTTAAACTCTACGAAACAGCCACTTCTTTCGCCGAATGGTTTGCTTCAGATAACCAATAAAGAAGTTTAGAGTGAGCTAGAGTTTGGAGTACTTAGAGTGAAGTAAATCCGACTAACTTTAGTCACTCTAGTCACTTC
>PLML01000110.1 GCA_003141525.1 Bacteroidales bacterium | reverse complement strand
CCCGGAGCAAGGGCAAGGGAATACGAAGATGCGTTGCTTTGGCTGATCAATGCAGGTTTGGTTCACCGGATATACTGTTCCCGGAAGCCGGCTTTACCATTATCCGCCTATGATGATCTGACCGCTTTCAAAATTTATATGCCGGATGTTGGATTGCTGCGTCGCTTATCAAAGCTTGATCCGATAGCCATTACTGAAGGCAACAGACTGTTTACTGAATTCAAGGGCGCATTGACAGAGAATTTTGTGCTGACAGGTTTGCTTCATCAATTTGAGGGCTTACCACGTTACTGGAAATCTGAAAATAAAGCTGAAGTAGATTTCCTGGTTCAGGATAAAAACAACATAATTCCAGTTGAAGTAAAATCAGACCAAAATGTGAGAAGCAAGAGTCTGGCATATTACCGGAAAGAATTTAACCCTCAGCTGAGCATCCGTTTTTCAATGCAAAACCTGAAACAGGATAACGGTCTTATTAATATTCCTTTATTCATGCTGGATTATACCAGGAAAATACTTGAATCTATTTGAATCTATTATCCGTCGTATCGAACCGGACTATCTTACGTGTTCCGTGTTCTAGGTTCAGGGTTCCGGTCACTGGGTAACAACTAAACACTCACCACTCACCACTCTACGCTCACATCTCACACCTCACGCCTCACGCCTCACGCNNACGCCTCACGCCTCACGCCTCATCTGAATTTCTATGAAAAGAATCCGGATTATCCTGTTTCTTCTTCTTTTCTCCCTCCCGAATATAAATGCTCAAAAAAATGGTTTTTCCTATGATTTAGGATCTTCAGCAGGTTATATTACTCCGGGACATGTCCCATTCTGGCTAAGATCAAATCAGTTTGGAAGTATTCCGATTGATAATGCCTCTTTGAGTCTGATCGGGGCAATTCATAAAGATTATGATAAAAGCAGAACCCGGATTTTTGATTGGGGAGCTTCTGTAGAAGGAAGGGCGAATATAGGAGATAAGTCGAACTTCACCCTAATTGAAGGATATGCCAAAGTACGACTCAGCATATTTGAGATCAGAGCAGGCCGGTCAAAAGAAATAATGGGGTTGTGCGATACAAGTTTATCCTCCGGAGCATGGGCAGTCTCAGGAAATGCACTTGGTATTCCAAAAGTTCAGATTTCTATACCTGAATTCTATACTTTACCGATATTAGGAAAATTATTTGCCTTCAAAGGCAATTTTGCTCACGGCTGGATAGGAAAAACTCCTTTTATGAACCTGGATAGTAATCTTCTTTACCCGCGAACCTATATACATCAAAAATCACTGTACGGAAGATTTGGCAAACCAGAATGGAAGTGGAAACTGTATGGTGGTTTTAACCACCAGGTTTTATGGGGTAGTGAAAAATATACTTATGGTGACAGCTTTACACTATCACCCTTTATGACCTACCTATATGTAATAACAGGCAGAGGCTGGAACGGTTCAAGAATGGGTGATGAGTTAGGATCAATTGACCTTGGTGCAGAATATGCATTTAAAAATGTCAAAGTATTAGCATATCGCCAGAATTTATATGACGCCGGAGCCCTTTTTCATTTAGCCAATCTCCGCGATGGATTAAACGGATTTAGTCTTACAAATTTAAATCACCAGTCCAAAAAGTTTAAATGGAAAAAATTACTTATTGAGATTTTGTACACAAAAAATCAGGCCGGTGAACCATGGTCGAAAGTAACACCATCTGGTGATGAAAACTATTTTAATCACTACCAGTATATCCAGGGCTGGTCATATAAGGGTATCGGAATAGGTAACCCCTTTATAACCACAAGAGCATATACAAGGGAAGGATTACCAGCTGATCCGTCAGATTATTTTATAAATAACAGGGTTGTTGCATTCCATTTTGGTTTTGAAGGATCTTTGCAAAAATGGGATTATATTTTAAAGGCATCTTATTCAATGAATTATGGAACTTTTTCAACGAGTGAAGAGGGTACGTCTATGGGTACAATAAGGTACCCGCCCATGTATGGAATATTCCCTGAAACAAAACAATTTTCAGCATATCTTGATGCAAACAGAGAATTAAAAAACAGATTGTACATCGGATTTAACGGAGCGTTTGATGTAGGAGAACTATATTATAATTCATTTGGACTGCTTGTCAGGGTGGGGAAGGCTTTTTAGGGTTAAGATATGAGATATGAGGAAGAAGCGTTGAGCGTAGAGCGTAGAGATGGAGCAAATAGTATGGTGGGTAGAGAATAGAAGATAGTAACTTTAATTAATGACAGGAAAATGCTTATCTCCATGATAAACAATCCTGAAAAATGGTGTACTTAAATACTCATATCTCACATCTCACATCTCACGTCTCACATCTCACGTCTCACGTCTCACGTCTCACGTCTCTACGCTCACGTCTCTCCGCTCTCTTTGCTTGTCATCTGTCAACACAGAATCAAACAAAATTAGTATCTTTGACTTAATAATTTGATGATATGCACCAGGACTTAATTCTAAATAATATTACAAAGTCTATTCACAGTAAAGATCCAAATGCAGAGGCTTTTCTTTTCGGATCTCGAGCCAGAGGTGACAATCGTCCGGATTCAGATTGGGACATATTGATTCTTATTGATAACCTGGATATTACCAACGAGATTGAAGACAAATTCAGAGATGATCTCTATAATCTCGAACTTGAGTCAGGGCAAATTATATCAACATTTATCTACTCAAAATACTATTGGAAAAATAAACTGGTATTCTCACCTCTTTATAAAAATGTTAAAAAGGAAGGTATCCGGTTATGAAGATTGAAAATATAGACGAATACATTAAATATAGATTCAAAAGAGCTGAAGAATCACTTGATGATGCATTAATCCTGATAGAAAATAAAAAGTGGAATACTGCCATTAACAGATTATATTATTCATGTTTTTATGCTGTAATTGCTTTATTGCTTAAAAATAATATCGAGACCCGGACACATGTTGGAGCGAGAACTAAATTCAGTAATGAGTTTATAAAAACTGGTACTCTCGACAAAAAGTACGGTAAACTTTTCTCTAAACTGTTTGACTACAGACAAAAAGGAGATTATGGAGACTTTTTCGACTTTGATGATAAAATAGTTCTACCGCTTGTGAATCAGGTTAAGGATTTTTTGACCGAAATTAAAAAATTGACAATTAATCAGTAGCCTAAACCTCCACAAAACCATCAGCTATTAGCTTTCCGGCCTACTGTACACTCACGTCTCTCCGCTCATATCTCACGGTCTCACATCTCATCACTCAAACCCGATACTCGGCACACGGAACTGATTTTAAACTCTAAACAATGAACCTTGAACCTTGAACCTTGAACAATTCATTCTTTTAACGTTTCGCATTAAGTGCGAAAGTTCAACAACAAAACCACGTCAAAAAAGAATTAAATTTCGTCATAGAAAAATGGACTTTTGTCATATGAAAAAAGACTTTAGTAAAAATTTCTGACTAAGTCTAATATGTTTAAATGTTTTTTAACGATTTAATTAAGTGGTATTTAAATGTATATTTTCCCCTGAAAATTTGTACCGTCTTAAAAATGTCTTGATTAAAACTTATAAAACAATAATTAATATTTCGTAATTTTATTCGACAATATTTTATTACTGTATTCTTAAGAATTTTCTTTGCATTATCAATAAGCACTTTTGATCTTTTTTTGAAATTTTAAAGCTAAATCAACTAACCTGATAAGAAGAAAAACCTTTTATAGTGAACTTCCCAGAAAACATTTCTTCTTTATTAATCCCTGATTGGATACTGATCGTACTTGGATTTTTAATGGCATTTGGCCTGACCTGTTTTATCATTCCATCAGTTGTAAATATCTCAAGATTAAAAAATCTTACAGATACACCTAACGGTCGAACGTCACATACCAGCTCCATACCAAACCTTGGAGGTATCGCAGTATTTGTCGCACTTGTATTGTCAACCGTAATTTTTTCCGGTACATACTTTAAATTCGAACTGAAATATTTAATTTCAGGATTAATCATTGTCTTTTTCGTTGGGATCAAGGATGATATCCTGATTATCGATCCCTATAAAAAACTTGCAGGACAGATTTTTGCCGTTATTTTAATTGCAGTTTTTGCAGACATCAGGATAACCAACCTGTACGGATTGTTTCATATACAACAATTACCTTATATTGCAAGCATATTACTTACCGTATTTGTATTTATAGTAATTATTAATGGTTTTAACCTGATCGATGGGATTGACGGACTTGCTTCCGGTACAGGAATATTAACTTCATCAGTCTTCGGCATCTGGTTTTGGATGACCGGGAATATTGCATGCACAATACTAAGTTTTTCAATTGTGGGCGCATTGACAGCTTTTTTCTGGTTCAATGTATTTGGCAAAACAAACAAAATATTTCTGGGCGATTCAGGATCAATGGTGATCGGATTTGTGGTGGGAGTACTGGCATGTCGTTTTTTGCAGCTTGAATTAGTCACTCAGGAAGTTACAAAAATTCCATCAGCCCCGACGGTCGTTTGCGGGATTCTTATTGTTCCGCTTTTTGATTCGTTGCGTGTGTTCATACTGCGGATTAAACAGGGCAAATCTCCTTTTAAAGCCGATCGCCAACATATACACCACCGTTTGCTGCAGCTGGGATATACCCATTTACGGGCAACACTTATACTAATTTCTGTTAATCTTTTTTTCATTGTTTTATCTTATTTGCTTCGGGGAATTGGAATTATCTGGCTTATGAGTGTGATTGTAGGATTAGCCAGCCTGATGTCGTATATCCTGGTAACTTCTGCCAATGAAAGAAGCAAAAAAGAAATTGATTCTCTTCTCTCTTTGTATTTTACTCTCAAAATCTCACAAGGGAGACGTAAAATAGCAGAAAATCAATCCATAGAGATTCTTACCTGGAATTACGAGAAAAAAGTGAATACCGATTTGAATTGAGCGAATGCGCAATAAAATAGAAGAGGCTGTCTCAAAAGACGGCTTTTTTTTATGAGATATGAGATATGAGGAAGAAGCGTTGAGCGTAGAGCATAGAGCGTAGAGATGGAGCAAATAGTATGGTGGGTAGAGAATAGAAGATAGTAACTTTAATTAATGACAGGAAAATGATTATCTCCATGATAAACAATCCGGAGAAATGGTGCATTTAAGAAGTGAGTAGTGAGTCGGCTCCCCACTCTACGCTCTACGCTCTATGCTCACATCTCACATCTGACATCTATATGGAAATAGTTTGAATTGCTTTCTATATTTGGTAAGTTTGGTTTTTCATTTTAAGGCAAATTCAAATTAATGTGATGGATAATTTCAAATACTATTTCAAAAGATATTTACTTGCAATATTCATTATTATACTTTTATTGTTTTTCCCTGTCCGAAGGTTTCTCAGGCAAAATGGAATATTTGTCTTTGGGAATAAGACTCTGAAAGAGGCATTATTGTGGGCGCATCAGGATAGTATCCGTGTTGCTGACTCTTTGAAAAGAATTAAAATTGAATCAAAAGTACCAGGTGATAAACAGCAAAATTCCCTGGTTAAGCCTGACAAAGAGGAAAGTCCAGTATTAGCAGGGGTTAGCAGAGATACTTATTATATTATTGCCGGCAGCTTTACAAGTCCTGAAAACGCCAGACTGGCGGCTGGAAAATATCGTAGCCGGGGATATAAAACAAGTATTATCAGTATGACCAACCGAAATGGAATAAAAGAAGAATTGGTCTCAATAAAAACTTTTAATAATCTCAATGAGGCTAAAAGGTATTTAAGAGAATTTCAGAGCAAATTTGATCCTGAAGCCTGGATATACTCAAATAAATAGCGGTTAGTGTTACGTGTTTCGCGCCTGCCCTGTAATCCGAAGGATTATCAGGGTTCCGTGTCTCACATCTCATAACTCATATCTCATAACTTGTTTGCAAATTAAACTCACTCCTGTTTTAATTGTGTCCTAAATCTTGAATACTTCACTCCTCACAGTAACCTTATCCAGCATTTTCATATTTACTTCAACGTCAATACCCAGTTTCACCGGGACTTCCATTGTTCCGACAGGATTTAAACTAAAAATAGTAATGTATTGTATATCAAATTTATCGAGTTAGGAAATTGATCAGATCCTACAACATTTTGACAACTAGGTTGAAAACTGAAAGTTTAATACATCGATTGAAGAATTAAGGGTTTTCATATCCTTCTTAGATGTTTGGTTTGACTAAACAGACATTCTTTATATTATTTAATTTATAAGGCCGATTCTAATGGATAACCTCAAGAATTTAAGGAATAGAAGCGGTAATGCTACAAACTTTCATCACTTGTTTGTCAAAAAAATTTGATTTATTTCAACAAAAGCCTTAAGTTTGTATAGATTACTACTGCTATAATGTTTATTTTGAACTACATAAGCTTTGTAATCTAAATAAATATATCTAATATTTATATTAATATGCTATGACTAATAAAATAAAATGCAAATATATTTTTGCAGAAAATTATAACCCTGTTTATATAAACGGGGCATATGGTGGTGTAAGTCCTCGAGGAGAGATAGTAGTTAATTTCTTTTTTGAAAGAGGTGCCTTACCTAATTCCCAAACATTTAATATTGAAGGTGCCCATGTGAAAGAAATTGAATCCGAACGGGAGCCACAAGATTTACCTAGCTCTTTTGTCAGAGTTGTTAGTTCTGGCATTATTCTTGATTATGCAAATGCAAAAGTAATTCATGAATGGTTGGGTAATCACATAAAAAAACTTGAAAATAAAGCAAATGATAGAATACGAAATAAAAAATAATGATTCCACCCCTGCAGTTTGTATTCCAGTACAACATTCGGAAATACTTCATTTTCCAGCTAAGTTTTTAATTGCAGAAAGCGATTTTTCTCCATTTGCTGTAAAATATGTTTTTTGGGATATTAGTAGTACTATTAAGTCAAGTAATAAAAAATATATTTTGAGTGATTTATTAAATAATATTTCGAAAATTAGATCTTTTGCAAAACTACCTGTGAATTGGAATGATAATGGGGCGATTCAATTTACACAAGCACTAATTAATACAACTGTCCGAATATTACAAGATCTTGACTATCAACCTGAAATCTTCCCAACAGGGAGAGACAGCATTCTGTTTGAATATGGAAAACCTGGAGGGCATTATTTGGGAATAGAAATATTTGAAAATAGAATCGAAACATTTATTGCCCCTCAAAGGAAAACAGCAAAGCTTCAAATCTGTGAATTAGATGAATTGCGTAATATAGTTAATGACTTCAATGATTAGCCCCGAAATCTTTGATGATGAAAGATTATATCGGTCTATTTTTCTTTCGTGGTGGAATTTTGAGCTTGAGAGAATATCCGCAGCCGCCTTTTTAGATGATAAAGGTGTATCTGTGGATAGGGCGTCCGATAGATCTCTAGTTGATATTCTAGCTAGCTTAAAAACTCGTTTCAGGAAGCACAAACTTAAAGCTGTAGCTTCACTGACAGCAAGACAATGTAGAGATGCAGATACATATGTATTTTATTCTCCTTCAAATAATAAGTATCATTCCTCGATTTGGAATAGCGAAACAGAAATTTTAATCTCCTTGCCAAAAGCCTTTGATTTATCTTTAGCAGTTAAGTTTGATTACATAAACGAAACCATGACTAATTAAATCTTAAATAACTAATCATTTTGTAATTGACATAATTTCGCTTCTACACAATTAATAAGATGAGACCCCTGGTAGAAATATCAGGGGTTTTTGTTTTAAAATATACTTGACTTTGATTCCGGCACTTCTTAAATTTGATTGTCAGATCACAAAAATGTGATTCTAAGCACCTAACAAAAATAGAATAGCCATTAACCTTGATAAAAAATAAATAACATGGAGTCATTAGCTTCAAGAATTTTAATAACACATGAAGAAGGAGCAATTATAGCATATCTCTATAATAGAGAATCCTTTAACCTTCTAAAAACAGAAAGACAGGAATACGATAATTCTCAATTTATTGAGATTGGACAAACTATTGAATATGACGGAATTAGATATATAGTAAAGTCTATCAACTTTAAGATGGAAGAGAAGCTCTACAAGATAAATCCAAAAATAGGTTTTAATATGTATGCACCAACTGATCCGTCTGACTATAATTGCCAAATAGGCGTATTTGTTGAAAAAGCAAAATAAAAATATTTGATAACTCGGTCTGTAGCTTTAGCTGTTGTGGCTCTTAAAATGAAGAGTTTCCGGATCGGTTGTAGAATTGTTGTTAAAAATAGTGAAATAAAAAAACGCAACTCGTTTAAAATCAACTAAATTGCGTTTTATAAAAGTGAACCTGAAGGGACTCGAAACAGCTGTTTTAGATGATTATGGAAACATTAAATTACACATAATCAACTAAATCAAAATCTTAACAGTGATCTATAAAAAGGTGTAATTTTTCTTCACATATATTTACACCTAAAAATAAAAAAATCATTATAATTGAAAATAAGATTGTTACAAATATTGAAAAATTGTATTTTTATTGCTTTATTAGCATTACACCTTTTTATTTCTCGTGGATATGCCTAGAATTAAAAGCAAGAAAATCACCACCAGACTGAATTATAAGTATGAAATCCAGAGAGGTTTTCAGCTGCTTTTTGAAATCAGAAATTATACGCCAAATACATTTAGAATCAAGGTTCTGAATCCCAACGGAAAGATAATGCATCTTAAAAGAGAGCAGATCTCAAAGGATCAGGTTGTCGGTCATCCAAAGGCTCATATGATCAATAATTATCTGGATCAGCTTAAAGGAAAATGTCAAAGGACACTGGAATTTCTGGATTACACGAAAATTGCAACCACTAAGAATAATACTGAAGAATACCTTTACAATCAGTATGATAAAGTCCTATATTTTTATGAGGTGAATCTGGAAGATGATGATGATGCGAGGATGTTTTATGATACAATTGATGGAATAGATCATACGGAAGAGAATAAACAGAATGAAATCAGGTTGGGTATATATGACCCTCAAAATTTACTGGAAATACTTAATATAAGAAAACCACCTAAGATTGACACTAGACTTTATTCGATCCTTAAATTCTATTGCGAAAGTTTTGGAATAAGTGATATACATTACCATAACTTTAATAAGAAACTGCTCGATTCGGTCATTAAGCATTGTATTAATACCGGATATAAAGCGGATAATGCTGGTAAGATTGAACGATATCGTTATAACACCATTTTCATAATTCTTAAAATGCTGAGAAATTTCGGAAAATATCTGACTGATGAACTTGGGTTGAAAATTAACCAGGATTATAAAACATTTAAGATTAAGACGGGTAGGGAAGATGCACATATAAAATATAAATGGGATGATAAAAATAATGTATATACGTTATACCATTCTGAATTCAAAAAAATCGAAGATGCTGACTTCTCAAAAATAAATGACGACAAAAAAAGAAAACGGCTGGAACAGGCCCGACTAATGTTTTTAGTTCAGACTTATTCCGGCGGTGTCAGGATCAGCGAATTGTATATGATAGACAGTAATTCGATTATTGAAGTAAATGGAGAACTAACGGTTTTTCTACAGTCGCCAAAGACCAGCAAGGTAATAAACAATCCGGTTACTGATAAACTCAGGAAAATACTTGAAAACTGTAATTTCCATCTGCCTAAGTTTGAAAATGAACAGGCTTATAACGATGCATTGAAGGAAATGGCTATGTATCTCAAGTTGAAACGTGAGATACTCCAATTTGAAGATTATGCTCACCTGCCAATGCCAAAACCGAAAAAGATTATCCTTTACGAACATTTTTCCAGTAAGTTGGCCCGTAAGGCACTTGTTTCAATACTATACAATCTCGGAATCAGTAAAGAACTGATAAGTAAGATTACTAACCATTCCAAAAATACAGTCGAATATTATATCGCTCTTGAAGAAGATTTCAAAAGGAAGATGTTGAATAAGATATAATAGTCTTAAGAAATGTGAATAATATTCGATGTTCAATCTGAGGTAGGAGGGGATATATACTAAATTGCAGAAAATTAAATCTTTCAATTTCTTTGAAAACCCCCAGTTAAGTTTTAAGGGTTCAGAATTATAAGGTTAATAATCTTTACCTAATAATCTTTCAAAATTATCGCTGATGATCTTCTCACAGTCACTTAAAGTATTATCAGTAGATATTATACTCGCAAGTTCTTTTTGAATGTCACCTGCCATTAATGGAGTAAATAATTCATCCCCTCTTTTAGTAAATGGGCCATCAGTCTCAATTAAAAGGCGCTCAATAGGAATTTTTTTTATTATTTCTTCCCCGGTTTTTGAATGAAGCATTGGATGGTTAATAGAAAAATAGTACCCATTTTTGATTGCCTTTTGAAGTTGTGCTTCTGTATCAGAGTACCAATGAAGTATAATTTTCCCCGGGAAACTTGGTCCTACAATATCTATTATATCCCGAGCTGCTCTCCTGCTATGTATGGTAAGAATTTTCTCCCCGGCATCAGCGCAGGCTAAAACTATTTTTTCAAATGCTTTCTTTTGCAATTTGTAGTCAGCTGGAACTTTATTGTGATTATCAAGTCCAATCTCACCAATATACCTTGTCCTTGAGATCATCTGAACAAATTGATTTACTTCAGTATATCTTTCAGCAACAAGTTCTGGATGCAATCCAAGGGAAGGGCGAATGTATTTTTTATCAGAAGCGAGTTTCTCCGTATAAAAGAAAACTGTTGGACTATTAGTTACAGCAATTGTATATATTTTTTGTTGTTCAATTAGCCTTGCAGTTTCCTCTGGTGATGGCATTAAGTCAAGGTGAAAATGAGTGTCATGATAATTCATATTATTTTCTTAAGAATGCTTCAACTTCCTTCATACCCCGTTCATAAGTATCAATATATTTTTCAAATATTTCATAATTATCGGTTGGGACAGGTCCTGAACTTAATACATCAAACAATAAAGATTGTTTCGGCTTATCTTTGATTCTTTCCAATGCCAATTTAAATGCCCGAATATCACTCCCTGATTTCATAGTTTGGGGCGGAGGAGACTTCAATATTTCATAAACATATTTTGAAGAGAAAATTTTGCTTTTATTCTCAGCTGCTTGTCTTATAATGCAAGGTACACAGTATCCGCAATGTATTCCTGGACTTAAGCCAGCATATCTGCTATTTTCAGAATGTGAACAGGATAATGTCTCCGGACCTAAATTCTTAAGTACTAACTGGTTCTTACAATCAATCATCATTTCCCCCTTTGTCCGAAACTGGTATGGATTTAATACTGCGTTTTTAATTCCAATTCCAGCAATAATTTCCTTGAATATCTTTAAATAATATGGATGGGTTGTTCTTGTACTGTGGCTTCCCAATCTTGTTCCGGTTAACGGAACATTCAATGAAATTAAACCATTTTCTGGAATGATAAAATCAGCATGTTCATCTAATGAATTTGCCACAGATATTCCGAGACACATGAAGAGGAATGACCTTGCTCTTGAACTAGCTTCTTTAGTTGCGTTTTTATGATGTTGATTGGGTTGTACATAGAATTGATATTGAACAAAAGATTCATCTCCATATTTCTCTTTCAGTTTGGCATATAACTTAGTTTGGACACCCCCTTCTGATCCTCTTTTGTAGTGACTGACAAATGCTACCTTTTGTTTATTTTCGAGTAAATCAACAGCACCAATAAATGAATCCAAACCACCTGAAAACAGAGAAACTTTCCTGATGTTTTTGGGAATTGGATTGGCAAATAATTCAAGCTTCCTTGTTACACTCATTTCATTTTTTCTGAAAAATATTTCCCATTTATCTCCACTCAAAAATGAGAGGATATCAGCCAACTTCTCTCCTGAATAATTCCATTCCTTCAGAGCAGAAACCGGGACATATAGCTTAAAATGACGGCTCCATCCCTGGAATCCTTGTTCTGACCTCGAAACAACTTGATCGGCTGTGTATATACCTAACGCTAAATGTAAGAGGTCAGAAACATTTGTATTTAAGATCAAATTATTTTGTTTTAATTCCTTAAAAACGTTTGAACTTAGCATGGATATTTGTTCGTCATGTTGACCCGTATTAATGATCAATTTCATTTCGGCAGATGGAATTTCGACATCAAAAGTGTCTTTACCATGTTGTTTGATTATTATATTCCAGATGTTCATTTTTCTAATGTTGAATAAGCTAAATCAAAAATGTCTTCAATGACCTTATGACCTTCTCCTGCAGTAATATCAAGCGAAAGAATATCAACTTTTTCAAGACCTGACTTTACCTCTCCTGTAACAAAAACACGCATCTCATTTTCCAGATCAATGACTTGCGATTC
Organism: Bacteroidales bacterium; assembly: GCA_003141525.1. Classification (GTDB taxonomy): domain Bacteria; phylum Bacteroidota; class Bacteroidia; order Bacteroidales; family VadinHA17; genus LD21. The sequence goes on along the minus strand of PLML01000110.1, from coordinate 4,746 downwards.
CGATAAATCATTCCTTTCTAAAGCAAGTCCTGCTTCATATACCCATTTTCCGAAAATATATGCACTAACAAATTCAATAACTATCTCTCCCAAAGTTTCTTCGTCCAAATGATCCAAGGAATTTATATCCTTATCGTTCTCTATAAACTTTTCATAAACTTTGTCGAAGGCTATCATGACAGCTGCACGGGCAATAGCCTCATCATTCGTAGAACCTTTTGGAGCAATTTTGTTGGCAATTTTAGCAAATGCCTCTTCTGTTGATTTTCCAATACAATTTGATAAATCAAAATTTCTCAGAGTTTGTTCCAAACCATCTTTGGCGGCACCACTGAAAAAGCCTAAATAATTACTTCCGGTAATTACTCCCATCGCAGAAGACAGTGTAGCGCTTCTATGTCCTCCTGTTTTTCTTACATAACTTTTTCCTGCACTCTTGAAACTGGCACCTTTCCTTTTATTTACTATACGCTTTAAAGATCCTTTAACAGTTGTCAAGCTATAGTATTGATTATTGGATTCTGCAGCAGTATTTTGATTGCTCGATTTCTTTGAATCACCACCTTTAGTGGTATCGCCATTGGAATTCGAATTCTGATCTTGACCCTGTGAAGGTTTGTTGTTATTTCCTGTTGCCCAGCTTGGTAAAAGAGGGGTCTGTCCCTTTGGTCCTGAGCTTGATGAAGAAGTCCCCATTTATTATTGTTTTGTTTTAAGTTTTTTCCCGGCAATCGCTGCTAAACCTTTATTAGTTTGACTGATACTCCATTCATTAATAATTCGTTTTGCAGTTTGATCATGAGTCGTTCCATTGGTTACCTTTAGTATCAATGTTACTGAGGTTAATGGTAGTATCTTATGAGGAAGTTTTTCAACAAAACTAAGCAATTGAGATATTAATTCGTTCCGCACCCCGCAAAAGTCAAATAATCTTTTCAGGGTTGATGATTCGCCACGCTGGTTGCCTTCACTTTTGATCTTCTCAGCTAAAGACTCAAATATTGATGAAGCATCTCCAACACTTATTGATTTCGCCTCACGAAGTGCTACATTCCTAATTGTTTCAGCATCATTTAAGAGTTTCCGAAGTACCTCCTGAGCTTGAGAACCCATTCGTAGTAACTTGATCCCTGAAACAGATAATTTATCCCTTGAGAAGTAAAAATAAGGCTGCATATCTGTATTTACCAATGATGGTTCAGAAGTTAGCCAGTTTATTATCCATGTATCTTGTAAATAGGCTTGCTGCTCAACTGGCAGTTGTTTACGGTCTTTGTCATCCACCGGATCCCTTTGTGCCAGATTTTCCATGATGTTCATTGATGGTATCAATCCCTTATTTTGCACTTGTTGTTCATAAAATGTTTTAAAAGTCTCTGATTTAAAATATTCCAGGAGCATAAGTTTTGCAAGAACGCGCTTATTTAATTCCTCTCCTTTTGATTTGGCCATTTCATATCTTAGTAGCATAGTATTGAGAAATCTTTTAGTCTGCCTTGGATTGCCGTTGAGGCCCACTGTTAATACTGGAATTATTTGTGCTGATAAGAGAAGAGCCTCTTTCAATTTTTGGTCAACAACACTAACAAAATCACCAACATTTTCAAGATTAAGAGTAAATCCAAATTGATCTTCATTTTTTTTCTTCAGAACATTTTCACGTAACTGTTCGAAGTCTCCAGGATCTGTGTATAAGTTTGTAAAAAGAAGATTAATGTATATTGTAAGCTCTAATTCACTCAATGGAGGTATCCTTATAGGATATTGAATAAGTTTCTCAAGGTAATCACGTCCTACCTCAGTATTATCCCCTGGTATTTCTGGGAATCTCATCCTTACCGCGTATTTTATTAGCCGCTCATCGGCACCAATAATAAAAGCAGTGTTTTTAACAAAAAGAAAAAGTTTTATGGCTTCAAGGGTTCCGATAACTGTATCATGAGAGCATCTATCAAGATCATCAATGAAGACGATAACTTTTGAGATTTTAGTTTCACTGATTAATTGCTCAAAATTCATATGGAAGTCTTGAATATTTGTTCTCAGTAAGTCATCAGGATCACTCTTATCCTTATTTTCCTTAATATACTTTTCATAGTCAACATTTGAAAGTTTTGAGAGTGCTTCTGATGTTGATGTTATTGCTAATCCTGCCGGGCCCAATGCTAAATATGCCATACCATGTTTCACTGCTTGGCGCCCAAGTTTCATAATATCTATCTTTCTTAGAAGGTTAGCGGCAATTTTCAGTGCCTTTTCCTCAAGTGTACGTTTTTTAATGATTTCGTCAACAATTCTGCTCATCAAAACTGTTTTTGTGTCCTCATATCCTTCAAACAGCCAACCATTAAAATTAATTATTAGAGTATCCTTGTCTTCTGAGTACACTTTCTCGATCATTTTCATGAGACTTGATTTGCCACTGCCCCAGTCACCAAAGACCCCAATGCTGCATGGCAAAAGAGTATCATTGTTAATAATACTTGTGACAGCACTGACCATATGCCGGAAATCTATATAGTCCGAGTTGGTTTCATTATCACTCCACATAATTTATGTATTGATCAATATTATTATTGTTTAACTCGTATTTAATAACCTAGCAATGATGACAGACTATTGAATATTAAAATTCAGAATTAATGCAATACTATCCAAATATATTTTGAACTTATAAACTATAAAATTTCAAACATGGTTTTAAATTAAGTCAAAGTGGTTCTATAGTAGAATCCGGAATTCCGATATAATATTTTTGACTAATAGCAAATTAATATTGATTATATTTAAAAAGAAGCTTGCAATTTATATTGAGTTTACATAATTTTGTCCTGTCACAGCTGCAAATTAGATCAATGTAGAAGTGATAAAAAAGTTGGCGATTGCAATACTCTTTTCAATAAGAGAACTAACCGCCAACAACTAAAATAAAACAATGACAATTAACAGACAGTAATGTCTGGTCGATGTTTTAGTAATGGTTGTTGGCGGTTTTTTTTGCATAAACCAGAATGGTAATATGTATTAACAATTTGATAAACAATTAATTAATAATTACAACTATGAACAAAGAAGAGTTTTTACTAGACCGAACGCGTGATCTTATCGAGCTTTTTGAAAAGTATGGTAGCTACACTCCAACTTTCGCAGTTTTATATGATGACGGAACTGTGAATTCCTTTGCCACTTCTTTTTCCGGCCAAAACAGCAAGGAAAGTTTTAATTTTTTTATGCATAGAATATGTGCAAATCCCAAAGCCGTTGCAAGCGTCTTCACTTCTGAAGGATGGTCTTCAAGCAGTGCTGATGAAACAAAGTCCCCTTCGGAGTGCGTCGATAAAGAAGAGATTGTCATGTTGCTTTATAGCACACGGCAAAATATCCATGAATGTCATCTTTATAAGCCAACTAAAAATGGGAAACTTGAGCTGATTTCAATTTCTAATGCCCATCATGGAATGTTCTGTAATCCATTTCATGAAGTAAAAATACTGACAAAAGGTGAAAAGGAACGAGAAATCCAGGAATTCCAAAAAACTGTTTGTGATACTCTTTGTCATGCCTTTAAAGAGTTACACTATTTAGCTCCTATGTTGTATTTTCTTAGTAATACTCCTGCAAAAGTTAGTTTACGCTGGATTCCTGCAGAAGAATGGAAGGATAAGGTTGGTTTAAAACGAATGATTAGTGCTAAATGTTTAAAACCAGATACTCTTGCTATTATGTTGGCGATTCCGACAGATAACAACATGGTCAATGTAATATTGGAAGCAGATGATATACAAGACGTGTTTTGTTACAGGATTGATCCTTTGACTCATACTCTGGAATTCGAAAGCAGAGGTACTTATGATGGTGAATTTTCCGGAGTTTTTAAAAATAATTATGAATGACATAGTTAAAAAATGAAAACAATTGAAGTAAAAATATTCGAGTGGCGATTATTGTCGAAAAATATAGCTGCAGAACTTACTAAAACGAATAAAATATAAATAGCGCCGGGAAGACAGCTTGGAATATCTTCTGAGACTTGAAAATGGAATAAGGGAAATTAATATTTAAAACAAATGGAATTAATTAAATAATTCAACAAATCCAATGGTTGTCATCCAATTGCATGATAAGCGTAAAAAATTACAATTACTATATAAATAAATGATTATGAAAATGAAGTTATTAAAAAAACGGACCAGTAAAGTTGCTCGCCAAGCAATAAAAAAACTCAACGAAAGTATAGAGGCAAAAAAATTAATCGATGCAAAATACGAAGAAGAATTGCCAGACAAATCTACATTGAGTTCTTTTAAACAGAGAACCAAGACTAAAGAATATCATTATGACGACATTCACGAGGTTTACAAGACCTTAGCTAAAGACATGGATGAAGACACATGTAAAGTGATTATATTATATCGAAACTTTGAAATCAATAAAACATTCAATGTGGAGAGCGATGAATTTGGGTGCTTCTTGGAAGCATATGTTCACGTGGGTGAATTTAGGAATGGCATTGCGTCGAGCTATAGTCCAGAAGAACTTATCTGGTGCATCGAAAAATATCGACCACATATAATTATATCAAAAGAAAAGACAGAAGAAATTATCCGTCTCGCAAATGAATGTCATTATAATGGGATAATTAAGATGGATGTTGAGCAAGCATTAATTGTGATGTTGCATGTAACACACATATTCAAATTGCGAATGGATCAACAAAAGAAATGGTAAACTACTACCCATTCTTTG
>PLML01000238.1 GCA_003141525.1 Bacteroidales bacterium | reverse complement strand
ATTGAATATCAAGGTTTTATCCAAATAAATGGACATATTTTTATTAACAATAATCTCATAAGATATTAACAATCAATTAGTTAATATTTTTTGTCATGTACTAAGATTGATGATATTAAATGATTACCTGGTATCATAAAAGACTAAAAACAATTTCCATTGCAGAATTGCCATATAGAATTAAGCAATTTATTAAGAACCAGTATGAACGATACTTTTGCCTGGAATAATTTCCGGATAGGTAAACAATTGTTGAAAAAGGAAATATACTCAGGGTTTCATTTATAACAGATGAATTATATCCAGATTCAATCTATTAATTTTAATCTCAATTATTGTGAAAAACAATTTTGATATAATTGCCTGGTTTTTTGAGAGGTTATTCAGATACCGGAATAGATGTAACGTTTCTGTTTTTAATTCTTTGATACATCTTGTCTGTTATATAAAAGGAGTTAAAATTGGTAAAAAAGTAGTTTTCAATGGATTTCCAGTAGTTCGTAGATATGAGAATTCTGATATTATTATCGGTGATAACTGTTTATTTAACTCTGCAAAGAATTCAGTTCGTGTGGGCTTACAAAAGCGCTGCACCTTTGTTACTTTAAGAAAAAAATCCGAAATTGTAATTGGAAAGAATTCTGGTGGATCAGGAGTTATCTTGCTTGCTGCTATAAAAATTACAATTGGGAATAATGTTATGATTGGTGCTCATAGTATGATTATCGACAACGATTTCCACCATTCTGATCCTAATAAAAGACACCAGAATATCGATATTCCTGCACGACCAATTATAATTGAAGACAATGTTTTTATTGGTACTAATTGTATGATATTAAAAGGCATCACGATAGGTGAAAATTCTGTAATTGGTGCTAACAGCGTGGTAATTAATAGTATCCCTAAAAATTCGATTGCCATAGGGAATCCATGCAAAGTGGTAATTATTAAAAAATGGGATTTGGCTCCTAAATGATTTTTAAATTTTGGAGTTTGAAGTTTCTGGATTTTGTAATTTTTAGTGAGAAGAATAATATGAAGAATCAGGTCAGTAAGGTGAAAATTGGAATTATTTTTACATTAGACTATGAAGTTCATGGAAACGGAAGCGGCGAATTTGAAAATTGGGCCTATTTCCCCACTTCTCAAATGCTCAATGTATTAGACGCTTATGGAGCTAAATTAACAATAATGGCTGAAATGGGCCATTATTGGGCAATGAAAAGATACAAGGAATTCTTTTTACGAGATATTTCATTATTTGAATCCCAACTAAAAAATGCAATTGAACGAGGACATGATGTTCAATTACATTTTCATCCTCAGTGGATTGATGCAACATTTAAAGATGGAAATTGGAATTTGGATTTTTCACGCAAAACAATTGAAAGATTATGTTATAATTATGATGAAGCATTTTTCTATTTAAAAAAGGGGAAAGACGACCTCCAGAATATTCTTAAACAGGTTAATCAAGATTATCAATGTATTTGCTTCCGAGCAGGCTTCCTGCAAATGCAACCATCAGAAAATATGATAAAAGCTTTGAAAGATGCTGGTTTCCTTTCTGATTCATCAGTATCAAAAGGAATGAAAGCTGATGATAATCTAAGATTATTGGATTTTTCTTCAGCTCATTCAAGATACAGGCCGTGGAAAACATCTAATTCTGAGATATGTAACAGTGATGTGAACGGGAAAATATATGAATTTCCAATATTGTCAGGTAGTATAGGTTTTATGGATAAGATAAAAAATAAAATTATTAAAATAAGAAAGGGGAAAAATATAAATACAATTATCTCCGGATTGATGGCTGTCTACGGTAAAGGGATGATGCATGCTCCTCATGCTGGATCACTTTCAGATAAACTAAAAAGCATACTAAGCAAAAACTGGTCTTATATTGATTTTTGTCAACGCGACCCTAGAGATTTAGCAAATAATATAAAATTGATTATTTCAGATTGCAAGAAGAGTAATAATTATGATTATGTTCCAGTTGTCTTTATAGGCCACTCTAAAGATTTTTTCTTTGCTAATAATCTTTCATTGTTTCTTGAAGCATGTCAAAAGATTGAAGGAGTGGAATTCAATACCTATGCTGAGGCTGTGAAAAAAATTATAACAGAAAATGAGAAAGAGTATTTAACAATCAAATAAAAGTATTGCAAATATTAAGTGGGAATATATGTATCTCAGAAATTTGATTTTAAGAAGAAAGATTAAACTTGTGCAACTAGCTGATATAATCATTAATGATTTGAATATCAAAAGAAATGATATTGTGATGGTCCATACTTCTTTACGCAGCATTAATCTGATTGATTCGCATCCTGAAGACTTAATCTACTTATTGAAAATGATTGTTGGTGCACAAGGAACTCTTTTGATGCCAACCTTTTTAGAAAACCAATACCAGTCTCTTAACTATAAATTAACATCAAATAATCGGAGTGCCTCTAACCGTTATGATCTTATTAACGAATTATTCCGGCAAATGCCTGATACAATTCAAAGTTGTGTCCCTGCAGAATCTTTTGCAGTATGGGGCAAGATGGCAAAAGAAATTGCTGAGGATAATTATATAAGCGATACTACCTTTGATAAGAATGAGTTCTTTTATAAATTATTTCTTATTAAAGCTAAAATTATCGGCTTGGGAGTTTCACTTACAGATTTGTCGTTTCTTACACATAATATCCTGGATATTATAAATTATAAATCGCAAGGTGAGATATCAAAGTTTTTTGAAGAAGGTGAGTTAAAGACATTTAAGAAAAGAGGAATCCCTTTTTTTTGGATAAGTGCAGAAAAGCTTTATAACAAGACCCTTGCGTTATCAAAAAACAGGATTCCAGAATAAAAAACGGCAGCTGACTTAATAATTATAAATAACAGGTTGTTTAAATATAAAGCTGAGAAACACATAATTGAAAAAACCTCTATGATTTATCAATTTTTAAAAAGATCCTCAAAAAAGCTGAAAAATATTGAGTAATTTTTAGACATATCCCAATTGCTCTAAGGACCCACCCCGATTAAGCTTATAATAGCTAAAAATCGGGGTATTTTTTTAATCCTCATGGTTTGGAATTCAAGATCATTTCAATACTAAACTATCATGAGCGATCCTGAAAATTTGAATTTATTTTGGCTATTATGAACAGTGAATAAAATGTTTATAAATAAATGATTATCAATAATTTTATTATCAGTTATTTCTTGAATATTGTATCCGGAATTGGAAAAATAGAAGGACAAAATTTATCAAAAATCCGGGAAATTCAAATATTTATGTCAACCCCTAAAAATATTTGATTATGGGTCAATTCTTTTTGATAAAGAATAAGAATGAAATGAAAAAGTTGTTTCATTTTTGTTTTAGAATATGGACATATTATTAATAGATTCTATATGCAGATTGGATTAAAAAATGTGAGTTTATCTTTTAGATCAATAAAATCAGTCCAATTATTTGTTCTAATTGCAGTCTGCGGAATTTTAAATATTAAGGCTTCAACCCTCTCAGCTGATGATCTTCGTGCCCATCCTGGTTCAATTGTTTTCAAAGCAGTGCAGGGACATGCTTTAAATGACACCCGTTCAGTTTTTATTTTTGCAGCTTTAGGGAGTACAATGAACTGGAGCGATTCAAAAGATGTTTCGTGGTTGACTCTTAATTTACAAAATGGAGTAACAGATGGAGTATTAGAAGTAGGTGTAAATACTACAGGGATGATATCTGGCATATACAATGGAAATATTACTCTGAGTTCAGCTCAATCGGTTGCCGGTCCTGTTATAATACCTGTTACGTTAGTCATTAACCCTGACGTGCCAGTTCAAATAACTACCTGGAAAGATGGTTACGGCTCAGCAATGAGTGTCTCTGTTGATGATGGACAGTCTTCAGGATTTGATGTGCTGCAATCAAATGGTTTTAGCGGTACCTACGTATGTATTGGTACTGTCCCTCCGTCTTTCTATACAGATTACTATAATGCAGGAATGGAATTGGGATCGCATACAGTCAATCATCACTGCGCCGACGTTTCTGATAACGCTCTAAGATCCCAGGAACTTGAACCAAATATTTTGGGTATATGTACAAATACACCTGAACCATGTACAGATGTTATAACATTTGTCTGGCCATGTGGTTATACAAATTATCATGAACAGGCTGTTACAACTGAATATTTTCTAAGCTCCCGCGGGTACAATATAAATCAGTTAGAAGATGCTACACCAGATAACTTTATGAATTTAAAAAGTTATAATTCACATGAGGATACACCTTATCCGCCGTCAGATTTGAAAACTGTAGTTGATGCAGCAGTTAGTCAGGGGAAATGGTTCAATTTAATTTTGCATACCATGACCAATGACGATGGTGCAATTAATTATGCTGCTTCAAAAGACATTTGGGTAACATCAATAGGTAATGTAATAAAGTATATTTTGCAGCGCGACAGATTTATATTAACTAATTACAATGCTGGTACAAATATGATTACATATAATGTTTCCCGGCTGCAAATTCCATCATCAGTATATAGAAGCTTTGAGAATGCTTTTGGTCCAAATGATAAGATTACAATGCAAATTGATATTGACGACAGCAGAACCATCGTACAAGTTGTGATTGATGGTGTAGTAAGCTCTTATCAGATAAAAGACCTGAATGGTAATAAGGTACTACTTGCGGACGTAAAACTCGATCCAACTAAAACCAAATCAGTTGAAATTGATTATCAGAATCTATCTCCTTACACTCTCACAATATCAGGTGTAACGGCAAATAGTAAAGTTTATAATGGTACAACGGCAGCCACATTGAATACAGGAAGTGCAACTCTTAATGGTGTAATTACCGGGGATAATGTTACCCTTATCTCTGTTGGAGCGACTGGAACATTTGTAAACAAGAATGCAGGCAACAGCAAATCTGTAACTACATCAGGTTTTGTATTGGGAGGAACCGATGCTGGTAAATATACTTTAATACAACCTGCTCTCTCGGCAAATATCACAAAAGCTAGTCTTACTGTAACAGGAGTGACAGCCAATAATAAAGTATATGATGGTACAACAGTAGCTACATTAAATACTGGAAGCGCCACGCTTGCAGGTGTAATTAGCGGAGATGTTGTTTCCCTGGTATCAACAGGAGCGACAGGTACTTTTGTGAACAAAAATGTTGGCACGGGCAAGTCAGTCTCAATATCAGGCTTAACTCCCGGAGGTGCTGATGGAGGTAATTACACATTGACACAGCCATCGGCAACAGCAAATATCACGAAAGCCGGACTGACAGTGTCAGGAGTGACAGCCAATAATAAAGTATATGACGGGACCGCAGCAGCGACTCTGAATACCGGCGGTGCTGGCCTTGTGGGTGTTTTTGGAGGGGATGCGGTTA
>PLML01000112.1:16390-20775 GCA_003141525.1 Bacteroidales bacterium | reverse complement strand
ATAAGATTAACCTTATGTCTGAACTGTCTAAGATAAAAAGAGTTATGGAAAAGGTCATCCCGGAAGCTCCGCATGAGGTTCTTCTTGTACTGGATGGCTCCACCGGACAAAATGCATTTGAGCAAGCAAAACAGTTCACATCAGCAACCGATGTAACTGCTATGGCAATAACAAAACTTGATGGCACGGCAAAAGGAGGAGTGGTAATCGGAATCTCAGATCAGTTTAAGATACCAGTGAAATATATTGGTATAGGTGAAAAACTTGAAGATCTACTGGTTTTCAACAGGTTTGACTTTGTCGATTCGCTGTTTAGTGAGAAATAAAGAACGTAGGCCCCCTGGTTGCTTCACGTCCTTCCATCTAAAGGATTCTGTTTTGGGAACAAAGCCCCTCTGTCCCGAAAGCGGGACATCTCCCCTAAAGGGGAGCTAATCCTCATCCATTTAGAGAATTAGCCCCCCCCCTTCAGGAGGGTTGAGGGAGCCAATCTGATGGAATAAGTACTTTGTCTTTATGGCTAACAAAAAAATAAATATTGTAACATTAGGTTGCTCCAAAAATGTAGTCGATTCGGAAAAGCTTCTGAAACAACTGCAAGCAGGAGACTTCGAGGTGTTTTACAACTCAACTGATTTTCAGGCCGATACAGTTATTATCAATACATGTGGCTTTATTAATGACGCAAAGGAAGAGAGTATTGACACAATTCTAAAATTTGTTAAAGCTCAAAAGTCAGGCTACATTGAATATTTATATGTAATGGGTTGTCTTTCAGAGCGATATGCTGATGAACTTAAACGTGAAATTCCCGAAGTAAAGAAATATTTTGGTGCAAATAACATGAGTGATGTCTTGAATGAACTCGGATTAAATATAAAAGATGACCTTCTGACCGACAGAACACTTACAGGTCCGGGCCATTATGCATATCTCAAAATATCTGAAGGTTGCGATCGTACTTGTGCTTTCTGTGCAATTCCATTCATAAAAGGGAAATATATCTCCCGGCCTGTTGAGGAGCTGGTAAAAGAAGCATCTCTGTTAGCTTTGAAGGGTGTAAAAGAATTAATTCTGATTGCTCAGGACCTTAGTTATTACGGGCTTGATCTTTACAGGAAACAAGCTTTGGCCGAACTGATCACAGAATTGCTGAAAATTGAATCCCTGGAATGGATCCGGCTTCACTATCTATATCCGGCTAACTTTCCCCCGGATCTGATTCCTCTGATCCGCAAAAATTCCAGGATATGTCGTTATATTGATATTCCTGTTCAGCATATATCTGATAATATGCTGGGTATGATGAAAAGATCGCATAACAGGAAAGAAACTTTAGCGATACTCAATACACTTCGCAATGAGATTCCTGGTGCCGTTATAAGAACAACTCTCATTGCTGGGCATCCCGGAGAAACTGAAAAAGATTTTCTTGAGCTTAAAGAATTTATAACTGACTTCAGATTTGACAGGCTTGGTGTCTTTGCTTATTCACATGAGGAGGATACATATTCATACCTGGTGTATAAAGATGAAATTCCCGAGGATGTTAAGCAATCAAGAGTTTCTGAATTGATGGAAATACAGCAGAATATTTCGGCTGAATTGAATGAATCTTATATTGGCAAGGTGTTCAAAGTTATCATCGACAGAATGGAGGGTGAGTTTTTTATCGGGAGAACGGAATTCGACAGTCCGGAAATTGATCAGGAAGTACTTATTGCAGCTGACCATAATCTCAAACCAGGCAGTTTTTATAATATACTTATTACACAATCAGCTGAATTCGATTTGTATGGGGAACCGGTTTGATTTTAAGTCGGAGTATCAGTTTTTTCCGGAAGTTCTATTTTCTTCGTCTGAATTTTTATCTTAATTTCCGATTTGGCACTGTTGAATCCAACATTGATGCAATCTCCTTCTTTAAGGTTTGCTTTAATAAGAACTTCAGCCATCGGGTCCTCGAGATATTTCTGAATTGCACGTTTTAGAGGCCGTGCACCATAGTTTGCATCAAAACCTCTTTCAGCAATAAAATCCCGTGCAGCAGTTGCTATTTTCAGCTGATAACCAAGAGATTTTACTCTGTCAAATAAACCTCTCAATTCAAGATCAATAATTTTATTTATCTGTTCTTTTCCTAATGAATTGAACATTATAACATCATCAATTCGATTCAGAAATTCAGGCGCAAATGTTTTCTGGAGAGCTTTTTGCAGGATACTTTTTGTCTGTTCATCCCTGGTAGTTTTTTTAGCTGACGTGTCAAAACCAACTCCATGTCCGAATTCATTTATTTGCCGGGTTCCGATATTTGAAGTCAGAATTACAATCGTATTCCTGAAATCGACCCGTCTTCCCAGACTATCGGTTAATTGTCCTTCGTCAAGCACCTGGAGCATTATATGAAATATATCCGGATGAGCCTTTTCTATTTCATCAAGGAGAACTACGGAATATGGTTTCCTTCTGACTTTCTCGGTGAGCTGGCCACCCTCCTCATAGCCGACATACCCGGGAGGGGCCCCCACCAGCCGTGAAACGGAAAATTTTTCCATATATTCACTCATATCTATCCTGACCAGGTTGTCTGTTGTATCGAAAAGGAATTTCGCAAGAACCTTTGCCAGCTGAGTTTTTCCTACTCCGGTGGGACCCAGGAATATGAATGTTCCAATAGGTTTGTTTGGATCTTTAAGACCAGCCCTGTTCCTCTGTATTGATTTCACAACCTTTTGTATAGCTTCATCCTGACCTATAACACTTCCTTTAAGCTCATCTGCCATATTCAACAACCTTGTTCCTTCTGTCTGGGCAATCCTCTGAACAGGAACACCTGTCATCATTGCAACAACTTCGGCAACTTTATCTGCATCAACTATTTCGCGGTTCAGTGCCAGTTCTTTTTCCCACTTCTTCTTCTCCTGATCAATCAAATCGAGCAGGTCTTTTTCGCGATCACGGAAACTGGCAGCTTTCTCAAAGTTCTGATTCTTTACTGCCATCATTTTTTCCTTCTTGGTATCCTCAAGCTGTTTCTCCAGTGAAAGGATCTTTTCAGGAACAACAATATTCGAAATATGAACTCTTGAACCCGATTCATCGAGGGCATCAATCGCCTTGTCGGGAAGGTGCCGGTCCGAAATATAACGGTTGGTGAGTTTCACACAGGCATCGATAGCATCATCAGTATAACTAACATTATGGTGCTCCTCATATCTCTCTTTGATATTATGTAGAATATGAATAGTCTCTTCAATTGAGGTAGGCTCAACAATTACTTTCTGAAACCTTCTCTCAAGAGCGCCGTCTTTTTCAATATGCTGACGATATTCATCGAGTGTGGTTGCACCAATACATTGAATTTCACCGCGTGCAAGGGCAGGTTTCAGCATATTTGCCGCATCAAGGGAACCTGTCGCTCCGCCAGCGCCGACAATTGTGTGAATCTCATCTATAAAAAGAATAATATTGTCATTTTTTGAAAGCTCATTAAGTATTGCTTTCATTCTTTCCTCAAACTGTCCGCGATATTTTGTCCCGGCAACAATTGAAGCAAGATCAAGAGCAACCACTCTTTTATTAAAGAGCACTCTTGAAACATTCTTTTTAATAATCCTTAAAGCAAGACCTTCTGCAATAGCAGATTTTCCAACTCCTGGTTCACCGATCAGGACAGGATTATTTTTTTTCCTTCTCGACAATATCTGAGCGAGTCTCTCGATCTCTCTCTCCCTGCCGACAACCGGATCCAACCGGCCTTCTTCAGCGGCTTTGGTAAGATCAATTCCGAAATTATCCAGAACAGGTGTATCAGATGAGGATTTTGATGAGGAAGGAGAGGAGGGCTGTCCTTTTCCTGGTCCGCCAAAACTCTGACCTTCTTCATCCTCGTCCCTGGGATAATCAGCTTTTGAGGTAGGAGATTCACTCTCAACCATTTTACGAACTGATTGGTAATCAACATCTAATTCTGCAAGAAACCTTGTAACCAATGCATTTTCATCTTTAAGTATTGCCAATAACAAATGCTCAGTATCAATAGTACTGCTTTTCAGTGCTTTTGCTTCAAGATAAACAAGTTTAAGAATTCTTTCTGTGCTTCTTAAAAGGGGAATAACTTCATGATCAGCCACCGGAACCGGGCTTTCAACTTTTATGCTCTTCTCAAGAGATCCTTTAAGAACCTGAAGATCAATCCCCTGATTCATCAGGATTTCAATGGCCACGCTTTCTCCATCCCTCAGTATACCAAGAAAAAGATGTTCGGGACTTATATGACTGTTTCCCAGCCTTATAGCCTCCTCTTTGGAATAACCCAGAATATCTTTTACCCTCTGTGAAAATTGTGAATCCATATTTTATTATATCAAATTACAAATTTA